>CAMBZO010000083.1 GCA_945872195.1 Akkermansia muciniphila
CCGGCTCGTTGCCGCGACGAGGGATTTGCCAGTCGCGCGTCAACGAACGCCAAGTCGTGCCGCTGTCAGTCGAGAATTCAATCTGGCTCTTCAACTCTGGACGGGGCGGGTTTCCAGTCGCTGTGTGTGCGGCGGCGAAGACTTTTCTCACTGGCTCGCCATGCGGAGTGCGAAGCGCCAGCGTGACTGTCGGCGAATCAAACGCTCCACTCACCACGTGAGTCTGCGCCTCTGGTTTCGTGGGGCCGGCGGAGACGATGCCCTGCCCCGTGGCCGCGAAGCTGATGCGCGTTCCGCCATCCTTCAGTCGTGGCAGCATCGCCGGGTTCAACTGGCACACGGTCGTGATGACGAGGCCGGCGTTGGCGAGCGCCTTTGCGGATGCGTGCAGCCTCAACTGGTAGCTCTGCCGTCCTTTCACGAAGTCGGTGAGGTCAAGTCCGTCACGGAACTCTCCCGCCGCTTGCCACGTCCGTCCATCGTCCACCGAGACGCTGACTTTGCACGCCGCGCTCCCGCGCAGGACGAGGCCGTTTCGCCCGCCGTCCTTGTAAATGCCCCACGCGCTGTTGTCGGAAGGAGCCGCACCGATGACGTAGGCCGTGCGAAATCCGAACGTGACATGGTCGGGACCTTCGGCCACGACGCCTTCGCGATAATCGCCGCTCACAAAGTTGGGGCGATAAGTGAAGGCCGCGTTGCCGTAGCGAGCCTGACCCGCCTTGAACGGCGTGCCCTCCTTCGAGCCGTGCATCTGCTCCGGCTGGTTCACCCACGTCTGCGAACGCTCAGGACCCGGAATGCCGCCGGCGTTGTAATTGCGACCCCAGAAAACAAATGTCTTTCCATCCTCCAAGCCCGGCTGGAAATAGCGTCGCAGTGTCTCGCCGCGGCGCAGATGCACCACCGGCGGCGGCCCCGCGTAGCCCGGCAAATACTCGGCGGTGTTGTAACTCGCGTAGGACGCGCCATCGCCGGGATGCAGGCCGCAGACGAGCCAGCCGCGCTGGCGATCGGGCGCGAACTTCCGGTCGGTGAGCTGCGTCCAGTCGCGCTTCACATCATCCAGACCGAGCAGCGCGGCCCCGCCCGTGTCGAAGATGACCGTGGATATGTCATGGTCCAGCAACGCCCACTTGCCTCCTCCGTAAGCGCCCCCCGTGAGCCAAACCTCGAAAGAATTGTGGCCCGCCACGCCGACCCCGCGCCCACGCCCGTGGCCGAGGAGAAATTCCATTTCTGCCGACCACTGCGAATGCGTCGTGCCGCACAGGCCGAAGCCGTGCGCGAACAAGCCGGTCCAATACTCGCGATTGCGCAGGTCGCCGCCCGCCTGAAATCCCTTACCCCACCAGTCCATCGCGCCCTCCTCGCCGTGGGCGTAGTGCGTGTTGCGGAAGAACCACGATGCGAGCGCGCGCTGCTCGTCGGTCACGGGCTTGGTGCCGGTGGCGCGCTGATACTGCTCGGCCTGCGTCGCGAACAACCGCTCGAACGTCGAGAGCGCCAGTTCGCCCGGATACCAGGGATGATCGGTGCGAAGCTGTGGGTCGCCCACGTCGGCACGGAGCAATGCCGTTGAAAGTGCGACCGCGAGCAATGCACCCGCAAGCCGGTTCACTGCACTTCGGGATTTAGTTGGCCTCTGCTGATTCATAACCCCGCGTCCCAATCCACGCTGTTCTCCTCCCGGCCAACACGCCAGAGCACGTTCTCCGTCGGCTCCAGCAGCTTCCTCACCTCCGCAATCAACTCGTGGTCCACCGGTTCGTCAATCCACTGAAGCTGCTTCGCCATGTTATCCGGGTTCGCCGTGCCGGGCACCGTCGTGGTGATGTCCGGGTTTTGCAGGCAGAACTGCAACGCCAGCTTCGCGATGTCCACGCCACGCGCATCGCAGAACTCCACCGCTTTGCGACACTGCGCCTTCAGCGACTCCGGCGCGTGATGCCACGTCGGCAGCGCCTGCCGCGTCAGCAGCCGCTCGCTGAACGGCGACGCGCTCATGGTGCCCACGCCCTTGCCCTTCAGATACGGCAGCAGCCCCGCCAGCGACGTGTTGTTCAGCGCGTAGTGGCAGTAGCTCAACATGCAGTCCAGCTCCGTGCGGTCGAGGATGTAGCGGAAGATGTTCAGCGGAAACCCCGTCACCCCGATGAAGCGAATCTTTCCCTGATCGCGCGCCTTGCGCAGCGCGGGCAAAGCCTCATCCACCACCTGCTGCATGTCCCCGAACTCGATGTCGTGGCACTGCATGATGTCGATGTGGTCCACGCCCATGCGCTGCAAACTCTCGTCCACGCTGCGCAGGATGCGGTCGTAACTGAAATCAAACCCCGCCACATCGTAGCGCCCGCATTTTGTCCCAAGGATGAAGCGGTCGCGGGCAATCCCCTTGAACGCCCGGCCCAGCACCGCCTCCGCCAACGTCCGCCCGTAGTAAGGCGAGGTATCAATGAAGTTCACCCCGCCATCCAGCGCCACGTGCAACGAGCGGATGGCACGCGCCTCGTCCGTGGCATTGCCGTATTCGTTGCCGAGTGAGGCCGCGCCATAGCTGACAACGGAGAGCTTGAGGCCGGTTTTTCCGAGCGGGCGGTATTGCATGGCGATGAAGGAAACTAAGTCGTTGCGTCCCCGAAACTCTAGGCAACCGCTCCCCGGCGGCGCAACGGATTTTCCCCCGCGCAACGAGCGCAAAGGACTTCCCGCTTGCCGCGTCGGGCACGTCCGGTAGCGTGCCGCCATGCCGAAGAGCACTTGGGTTGTCCCTTCAATTTTGTCTGCGCTGCTGGTGCTGGGCGCGCTGGGTTGGACCGCGTGGAAGCGCGGCTCCGAGCTGGCCGCCGCGCAGGCCGCGCTCCATACCGCGCGCCAAACTGCGGAGCAATCCGACATCCAAGCCGCCGCCGCAAAAGCCGAACTTGACGCCGAGAAAGCTGAGAGCGCCGAGTTGACTGCGAAGCTCGCCGAGGCCGAAAAGGAAATGGCCAACGCCTCCAAGACCAAGAACACGTTGGAGGAGGAAATGCGCGCCGCGCTCCAGTCCAAGGACATCACCATCTCGCAGCTTCAGGGCAAGCTCACCGTGAACATCCTCGACCATGTCCTCTTCGACTCCGGCGAAGGGGCGCTCAAGCCCGAGGGGCAGGAGGTCCTCCGTCGCCTCGCCGCCGTGCTGACCACGCACACGAACCGCGCGCTCCACGTCATCGGGCACACGGACAACGTGCCAATTCGGGTCTCGGCCCGCAGCCGCTTCGCGAGCAACTGGGAACTCTCCACTGCGCGGGCCACGGCGGCAGTGCGTTTCCTCCACGAGCAGGCGGGCGTGAACCCCAAGCAACTCGGCGCGCTCGGCTACGGTGAGTTTCACCCCGTCGCGGACAACGCAACGCCCGAGGGTCGGGCGAAGAATCGCCGCATCGCCGTGGTCATCCTGCCCGAGGATCTGGCGGTGCAGCCGCCTGCCAGCCCGTGAGTGATTAGTCCGGCCTTCGGGATGCGGCGCAAACGGTGACTAATTGCTAATTACTTTCCTCGCTCACCGCTTCATCAGGGTCTCGTCGAGGTTCAGCAGCACATTCGCCACTGTGGTCCACGCGGCGAGGTTCACGGCGTCCGCGCCTTCGGGCAGCGGGCCGAGCGGGTCGGTGGCGAGGGCGGTGGCTTTCGCCTTGTCCTTCGCGAACTCGGCGGCGGTGTCGGCGTGGAGCTTCACGAGCTTGGCTACTTCGTTGTCCGAGGGCGGGCGAGCGAGCACGAGGCGGAAGCCGTGGCGGGCTTTGTCGGCGGCGGTCGCGCCGCCGTCCTTCGCCATGCGGCGGGCGAGGGCTTGCGCAGCTTCGACATAGACCGGGTCGTTCATCGTCACAAGGGCTTGCAGCGGCGTGTTCGTGCGGTTGCGGCGCACGGAGCAGATTTCCCGGCTAGGCGCGTCGAACGTGGCCATCGAGGGATAGGGGCTGGTGCGCCGCCACTCGGTGTAGAGGCCGCGCCGGTAGCGGTCCTCGCCCGCGCTCGTGGTCCAGTCCAGCGCGCTGCCGAAGGCGGCGCTCAGCCCGGCGCTGGGGCGCGTCGGGCGGACGCTGGGGCCGAACATCTTCGCACTCAACAGGCCGCTCACGGCGAGTGATTGGTCGCGCACCATCTCAGCGGTCAGGCGCAGGCGCGGGCCGCGCGAGAGCAGGCGGTTCTCCGGGTCTTTCTCCAACGCCTCGGGCGTGACCTTCGCGGACTGGCGGTAAGCCTGCGTCGTCACGAGCAGGCGGAGAAACTTCTTCGTGTCCCACTTCATCGCGACCAACTCCGTCGCCAGCCAGTCGAGCAACTCCGGGTGCGACGGCAGCTCGCCCTGCGCGCCGAACTCCTCGCTCGTCCGCACGAGGCCGGTGCCGAAAAGGGCTTCCCAATAGCGGTTCGCCACGACGCGCGCGGTGAGCGGGTTGTTCTCGTCCACGAGCCACTTGGCGAGCGTGAGGCGGTTGCGGGGCGCGTCCTTCGGGAGCGGATGCCACGCGGCGGGGACGGCTTCGGTGACTTCGTCGCCGAGCGCCTGCCAGTTGCCGCGAAGCTGAATCTTGGTCGTGCGCCGCTTGTCCGCAGCGAGTTCGCGGAGGACGGGCACAGTGCTGGGCTTCAGGTCCGCGAGCGACTTCGTGAGCGTGGCGAGTTGCGTGCGCTCAGCCTTCAACTCCGGTGCGAGCGTGCGGGCGTAGTAGTCGGTGACCTTGGCGCGATCCCCGGGGGGGAGTGTGTGCAGTGTCCAGTTTTCAGTGTTCACTGAGCGACTGCTCGCCAGCGTGGAAACGATCGGTGCAGGCGTGCGCGCGAATTCGGCGGCCTTGGTGTCCGCCGTCACGCTGAGGCGAAAGTGGCCGAGCGTGGCCTTCGCGGTGGCGGACTGCTGTTCGAGCGTGACCGACAGCCGGGAGCCGGCGGGGATTTCCACCGGCTTCTCGGCGATGAGCGTCAGCGAATGTGCCTTGCCCGTGGAACCGCCCACGGCCCAGCCGCGCGTGCGGTCCTTGGCGGACGCGGTGTCGTTGATGACGTTCTCCGCGTCGAAGCTCGCCTGCGTGAAGTCGGCGATGGCCGCGGTGAACTTCACCTCGCGCGCACCGTTCATCGCCAAGGCCAGGTCCTTCGCGGGCGCGTCGTTGCCCGCCTTCTCCCAGACGACGTTGCGTTGCGCGTCGAGCGCGACCACACGGAAGCCTTTCAGCCGCTCGCCCGCCTCAGCGCGATTCCACACCACGATGCGCTCCAGCGCGCGGGCCTCCTTCAAGTCCACTTCCCACCACGGGTTTTCCTGCGACTCGGTGTGGGCGACGGAGCCTTTGTCGTATTCGCCATCGGTCTTGCCATCAATGGCGCGGGAGGCAGCCGCACCCATGTAAACGCTGCTCTGCTTGGCCTCGCCTTTGAGCGCGACATTTTCGCCGCCGCTGAAGACCTGCACTTCGGCAAGCTGGAGGAACTGGCCTTTCGTCGGCAGCTCGATGCGCACGAAGCGCGCGACCGGCCCCTTGCTGTCAGCGGACGGCAGGATGCTCGCGCGCACGCGGGTGAGGACGAAGTTGCCGCCAGCATGTCCGGGGCCTTTGCCGGGCAGCTTGTCATTCGGCAACGCTTCGAGTCGGAGCGCAGTCAGTTTCTGCGCGTCGGGCACGGTCAGTTCGATGGTGAAGTTGTCCTTGGCCGCCTCGTTCTTCGCGACGAGCACCGAGCCGTCGTCTTGCGCCGCGAGTGCTGCGCCGGAGGAAGACTTCGCGGCGCTGGGCTTCGGCGAATTCCAGTCCAGCTTCACCGGAAACGCCTGCGCCCATTTCTCTGCGCCCGCCAAGACTGCGGCGGACGGCGACTTGAACTTCACTTCCACCGCCGCGAGTTCCGCTTCCCAATCCGCGCGCTGCTTGCGCTGCGTGTCGCTGAGGAAGCTGAGGAGCGGCGACTCGTCGCGCTTATCGGCATCCTCGGTGTTGTTGAGGAATGCGTAGAGCTGGTAATACTCCTTCTGCGCAATGGGGTCGTATTTGTGCGTGTGGCATTGGGCACAGGCCATCGAGGTGCCCATCCAGACGGCGAAGGTCGTGTTCACGCGGTCCACGATGGCGGCGATGCGCCACTCCTCGTCGTTCGTGCCGCCTTCGGAGTTGGTCATCGTGTTGCGATGGAAGGCGGTGCCCTTGAGCTGTTCGTCCGTCGGGCTGTCGAACAGGTCGGCGGCGAGCTGCTCCAAGGTGAACCGGTCGAACGGCAGGTTGTTGTTGAAGGCGTTGATGACGTAGTCACGGTAAGCCCAGATGACGCGCGACGGATCGTCCGCGTAACCGGCGCTGTCCGCGTAGCGCGCGAGGTCCAGCCACAACCGCGCCCAGTGCTCGCCGTAGCTCGGCTTCGCCAATTGCGCGTCCACGAAACGCTCGTAAGCCTTCGGCTCCTTGTCCGCAACGAACGCGTCCACTTCGGCCACACTCGGCGGCAAGCCGGTGAGGTCCAGCGCGACGCGACGGGCGAGCGCGTAGCGGTCGGCCTCCGGCTGGGGGAGGAGGCCGTCTTGGGCGAGGCGACTCAGGATGAAGGCGTCTGTCGGGGAAGAGTAATTAGTGATGAGTGATTGAGTGGCGGGGGACTTCGAGCCGCTCTTGGCCAGCAGCGCACTAATTACTTCCTTACTAATTACTGTCGGGGCGGGCCGCTTCGGCTTCTCGTAAGCCCAGTGCCCAGAGAACTTCGCACCGGACTTCACCCACGCGGCGAGCAGTTCGACTTCGCGTGGCGTGAGCTGCTTGCCGAACTTCGGCGGGGGCATCACGTCGTCGAGATCCTTCGTCGTGACGCGATGGAGCAGCAGGCTCTGCTGCGGCTGGCCGGACACGATGGCACGGCGGCCATCGCCGAGGTCCGCACCAAGCCCCTCTGCCGTGTCCAAGCGCAGGCCCACGCCCTTCTTGCCGCCCTTGCGCTCGGCGGCGTCCGGCCCATGGCAGGTGAAGCACTTGTCGGAGAGGATGGGCCGGATGTCGCGCTGAAAATCCGGCGGGGCGATTGCAGCGGACTTCGGTGCGGGCGCGGCGGAAGCCATGCGGCTCGCGGCGCAGAGCAGCACCGCAAGGCCAAGGTGTTTCAGTAATCGTGTCATACTTGTTCTCAGGTCGCGGGTTTGGACGCGCCAAGCCAGCCGGTGATTGAGGTTTTGCGAGGCGAAGAATCTGCCAAGTCGGCGGGCTTGTCCATCGCCGCCCGCTTTCACGCCGCCACCAGCGATTTCGCGCGCTTGCGCATCTCCTCGATGAGCGCGAGCGCGACGGGCGGGAGGCTTGGGTGGCGCAGCACGGCGACGGTGATGGGCTTCACGCCTTCAACCACCAATGCGCGCAGGCGTTTGTCGAGGGGCTTGCCGGGAATCGCCAGCGTCAGCCCGATGCCGAAGCCGCTGGCCGCGTAAGTCTCCACCAACTCCAGCGAGTTGACCTCCATGCCCGGCGGCCACACGACGCCGCGCCGCGCGAGGTAGTCATGGAAGTTCTTCGTGATGGTCTCGTTGAGCGGCGGGCTGATGAGCGTGTGCTCGATGCGGTCGCGCTTCAGCAACTCCTCCACGCTCGCGATCTTCAGCGTCTTCGGGACGAGCAGGATCACCGGCACCTCCAGCAACGGCTCGGACTGCACGCCCAGCGGCGGCGTGCCGTCGAGCACCGTCACGGCAAGGTCCACCTCCAGGTCGGCGAGCCACTTCTCGATCTGCGGCTGCACCCCCTCGCGCAAGACCATCTTAAGCTTCGGGAACTTGCTCCGCAGCGTTTGCAACATCGCCGGCAGATGATCGCGCAGGATGATAGTCGCCGCGGCGAGGCGAACCACTTGCGTCGCGCCGCCGCGGACTTTCTCCTCGACGCCTTTGAGGCCGTCGAAGAAGGGCTTGATGAAGGTGTAAAGCTCCTCACCCGCGGGCGTCAGCGAGAAGGGACGGCGCTGGAAGAGCGGCCCGCCGAGGTAATCCTCCAGCGCGAGAATCTGCCCGCTGATGGCCGGCTGCTGGATGCCATAAGGCATGTTGCGCGCCGCCGCGCTGACGCCCTGATGCTTGGCGACGTAGTAGAAGAGCTCGAGGTGATGGATGTTGAGCATGGCTTGGAGATGTTGGTGGGAGTTGAAGGCAAGTCCGCCGGTGGAGCAAGTGTTCAGTGTTCAGTGGGGCGCGCGCCGGGCACGACTGAACACTGCCTACTGAATACTTGCCCCCGCCCCACTACTTCACCCGCGCCAGCAGCCACGGGAGTAGTTCGCCCGCCGCGATGCGCTCCTGCTTGCCGTCGTCGCGGTGGCGGATAGTGACGGTGTCCTTCACGCCAGCCTGCGGACCGTCCTTGATGCCCTCGAAGGTCTCGAAATCCACCGTCACGCAGAACGGCGTGCCGGCTTCGTCCTGCCGCGCGTAGCGGCGGCCGATGGACCCGGCCTCGTCATGGAACGCCATCATGTGCCCGCGCAATGACTCGAAGATCGCGCGCGCCTTCGCGGCCAGCTCAGGCTTGTTCTTGAGCAACGGCAGCACGGCCACCTTGATGGGGGCCACGCGCGGATGGAATTTGAGCACCACACGCGTCTCGCTCTTGCCCTTCGCATCGGTCTCGGTGACTTCGCTGAAGGCATTCGCGAGCAACGCGAGGATGAGTCGGTCCACCCCGGCGGACGGCTCGATGACGTGCGGGATGTATTGGCCCTTGGCGAGGCCGTCGGCGTCCTCCTGCGCGGCGGCGCCGGCCTCGGCGACAGGCACGCCGGACTTCGTGAGATACTTGAGCCGTGCCTGGTAATAGCGGTCCTTCAGCTCGGTCTGCTTCTCGGGCGGGAGCTTGCCGAAGGCGGTGCGCAACTCCTC
>CAMBZO010000084.1 GCA_945872195.1 Akkermansia muciniphila
AACTCGGCGGCGTGCAGGATGCCTACATCGCCGCCACGGCGGAGGAACTGGCCCGGCGCTTTTCCCTTCCGCAGCCCAACTGGACAGTCGGAGAAGACCGGCAGCTCCATCGTCCGTGGTTTGCCACGCGGCTGGGCGCGCTGCGCGCCGTGCTGTTGCTGGAAAGCCCGCCTGCCTTCCGCGCTCGCAACCTCTTCGTGAGCGAGAATGCTTTGGCCCGCGCATGACTGCCAGCGGCAGCAAACTCGGCATTGCTGCGACGAAGAGGCTTCCCGGCGAAGGTTTCAAACGCGCGTGGCCGCCGCTCATCAAGATGAATGCCGCGGTGAAGGCGAAGGTGGAAAAGCTCTTCAGCCCGTAACAGCCGACGTAGGGGAAGATCAAATTCCCGAAATGGGCGGCAGTCGCCCACTCCGCTGCGCCGGCCTACACCTTCCGCTTGCGCGTTCCTGCACGGACCGGCTTCGCATCGCTCCACAAGCCTTCGAGGTCGTATTGCTTGCGCGAGTCCGGGTGCATGACGTGGACAATCACGTCGAAGAAATCCAACACCACCCAGCGCCCGTCGGTCATGCCTTCGGTGGCAATGGGCTTGACGCAGTGCTCCTCGCGAAGCCGGTCCTCGATCTCGCCCACGATGGCCCGCAGGTGCGGCGCGCTCGTGCCAGAGCAGATCACGAAGTAGTCCGTCACGCTCGACAGTTTATGAACGTCGAGCACCACGATGTCCTCGGCCTTTTTGTTGTCCGCGAGCTCCCGGCAGAGCCGAGCGAGTTGTTTTGCTTCCATTGCATGGACAGTGACAAACAACTGCTCAGAGATAAAGCCTGTTCGCACGGAGAGCCTCGGCGACGGCGGGACCGGTGAGCAAATCCACCGGCAAACCAGCCTTCACACGGGCGCGGATTTGGGATGAGGAGACGCCCAGCGGGAAGCCTTTCAGCATCGCTCCACGGAACGGCGCAGGGAACGGAACGCTCGGCTCACCCGGCCGGGGAATGACGAGGAACTCCACGCTGGCCGCGAGTTCCTCCGCATCGCGCCACAATGGGAGCTTCGTGACGTGGTCTGCGCCGATGAGCCAGAAGAGCTGCGCGTCCGGCAAGCGGCGGCGATAGTCGCGCACCGTGTCTACCGTGTAGGAGACGCCGCCGCGCGTCAGTTCCTGCGCGTCCACCTCGTAGCGCGGTTGGCCAGCGAGCGCGAGGCGGAGCATCTGGAGTCGCACCTTGGCGGACGCAGGTTCGGAGCCAGGTTTGAAGGGTGACTGTGCCGCCGGGATGAAGCAGAGCCGGTCCAGCCCGAACTCCTCGCACGCCGCCTGCGCCACGAGCAGGTGCCCGAGGTGGACGGGGTCGAAGGTGCCGCCGTAGAGGCCGAGTTTCATGCTAACGCCCGACCTTGCCATCGCCGTTCAAGTCTTCCCCAAATCGGCTCTCAAGCAATTCGGTAAGGCACTTGAGTTGGGCACGGGTCGCTTTGATTTCCAATTCCAACTGGTGGACTCGCTTATCGAGTGTGTGAGTCCGCTTGGCGAGCGCTTCGCTCTCACTCTGGCGATTGGCGATTTGGTATTGCTGCAGTAGATCCCAAAGCATTCTTGGATTCTACACGCCGCCGAGGATTGTGGGAATCACAACGTCAACAACACCGGTTCGGCCCGCCATCGAATCGCTTCTCCGCCGCCGCGACGTAGGCTTGGCTGCGTTGCTCCTTCGCCATCGCCTTGCTGCCGCCGAGCAGGTCGACCTTGCGCGGGATGCAGGCTTGGGCGCGATCCACAGCGGCTTCACCGCTGAGTTCCTTGAGCAGCAGGAAGCCGAGCGCGAAGATGTTCCACCACTGCACGGGCTTGCCCTCAGCCACCGCGTAATCTGGCAGCCAGATGGGGTCGGTCTCGGAGAGCTTCGGCTCGCGGCGCTTGGTCAGCAGCGAAAGCCACTCGTAGATGCTCAGGAGCACGATGGCGATGACCAGCGTCATGAACGTGCCGGCGACCACGGCGTTGAGCTGGTTGTTGAAGCGCAGCGAGCGGTTGTTCTTCAGCGCGGTCTCGGCCTTCACAATGCCCTCGGCGACACCGGCGGTCTTGGCGGCTTCAATCGCCTTCTCCAAGCCGGGCTTCGCAGTTTCCAAAGCGGTTGCCGCCGCGAGGAAGCCGATGTTCGGCTTGGGATGAAACATCTTCTGATACCCCGCCGTCAGCGTCACCGAGAGCAGCCAGACCAGCGGAATCAAGGTGATCAGCGCGAACGCCGGCTTCCCGACCTTGGGCGTTGGATTTTGGACTTTGGACTCCTCCGGCGAGAGCTTCGGCCCGGCGAGTTGGAGCTTGAGAATCACCGTCGTCGCGAGACACAGCGCGATGCTCGCGAGCAACTGGTTCGCGATGCCGAAGAGCGGCCAGAGCGAATTGATGCCGCCCAGCGGGTCGCGCACGCCTTGGATGAGGAAGAAGCCCCAGGCCATCACCACGAGCAGGCTGGCGAAGAGGTTTGCGCCGATGCCTTTCGTGTCACCGAGCGGCTTCCAGACGTGGCCAAGCGCGTCCTGAATCAGATAGCGGCCCACGCGCGTCCCGGCGTCGAGCGTCGTGAGGATAAACAGCGCCTCGAACATGATCGCGAAGTGATACCAGAGGTCCAACCACCGCCCGCTGGTGACCTTCGAGAAGATGTTCGCCATGCCCACCGCGAGCGTCGCCGCGCCGCCGGTGCGCCCGTAAAGCGTGTGTTCGCCGACGTCCTTCGCGAGGTTGTCCATCTGGGCAGCGGAGACGGTCACGGGGACGTAAATGAAATTGCCCGGCACCGCCGGGTCCGGGGCCAGCACGGTGAAACCGGACTTCTCCACTTTGGAAATTGTGTCCGCCGCCACGGCTGCGGGCGTCGCGCCCGCGCCCTTCACGTTCATGCTGAGATACACGCCGGGGTCCAGCGTGCAGGCGGCGATCAACGCCATGATGGCCACGAGGGATTCCAGGCACATCGCACCGTAGCCGATGGACCGCGCGTAGCCTTCGCGAGTGATGATCTTGGGCGTGATGCCGCTGGCGATGAGCGTGTGAAACCCGCTGATGGCCCCGCACGCGATGGTGATGAAGCAGAACGGAAAGAGCGCGCCCGCCACCACGAGGCCGGAGCCGTCCGCGAACTTCGAGACCGGCGGCATCTTCAAGTCCGGCAGCACGATGAACACGCCCACCGCCAGCGCGAAGATGGTGCCGAGCTTCATGAACGTGCTGAGGTAGTCGCGCGGCGCGAGCAGTAGCCACACGGGCAGGACACTTGCCGCGAAGCCGTAAAGGATGACTGACCACGCGAGCGGTTCGGCTGTTAGCGTGAAGACCTTCGCCAAGTCCGCATGCGCGTGGACGAACTGCCCGCCCCACACCGCCAGCAGCAGCAGCACGACGCCGATCGCGGAAACTTCCATGACCTTGCCCACGCGCCACCAGCGCAGGTAGCCGCCCATGAACATCGCGATGGGAATGGTCGCCGCGACGGTGAACACGCCCCACGGGCTTTCCGCCAGCGCCTTGACCACCACCAGCGCGAGCACCGCGAGCAGGATGACCATGATGGCCAGAATCGCCACGAGGCCGATGACGCCGGCCACGGAGTTCAACTCCTCCTTCACCATCTGACCGAGCGAGCGGCCGTTGCGGCGCATCGAGCAAAAGAGAATCACGAAGTCCTGCACCGCGCCGCCCAGCACCACGCCGATGAGAATCCATAGCGTCCCCGGCAGATAACCAAACTGCGCCGCCAGCACCGGCCCGACGAGCGGCCCCGGCCCCGAGATGGCCGCGAAGTGGTGGCCGAAGACGATCCACTTGTTCGTCTTCACGAAGTCGTGGCCGTCCTCCTTCACCTCGCACGGCGTCGCGCGGCGGTCATCGAGCATCAGCACCTTCACGGCAATCCACTTGGAGTAAAAGCGGAAGCCCACCGCGTAAGTGCAGAGCGCGGCGACGAGGATGTAAATGGAGTTGAGCGGCTCCCCGCGCCGCAGCGCGATGGTGGCGTAAGCGCCCGCGCCGAGGGCAGCAACACTGAGCCAGAGGACCGTTGAGAGGAGTTTGTTCATGCGCAACGAGTGCCGCGCATCCTACGCAGACGGCCCGTGACTGCAATGCGGGAAGAAGCTGGCGAGGTGCAACATCACAGCCCTTCGCTGCGGCTGTCCTTGCCGTAGCAACTTGGAAGGCCCGCCATCACTGTTCAGCGCAGGAGGAAAACTCCGGCAGCAACCGCACGCCGTTGCCGTTCTCGGCCGGAAAGATCGCGCGCCCCTTTTCCACTCGCACGCCCGTGGCGATGTCCTTTGCGATCAGCACCGCGCCGTCCATGTCTACGTAGTCGAGCAGCGGGAGGAGTTGCGCGATGGCGGAGATGCCGACGCTCGACTCGCACATGCAGCCGACCATCGTGCGCAGGCCGAGCTCGCGCGCGCGGTGCAGCATCCGGCGACCGGGCGTGAGGCCGCCGGCCTTGGTGAGCTTCACGTTGATTCCGTGAAAGTGGCCGACGCAACGCTCCACATCCTCCGGCACGAGGCAGCTTTCGTCCGCCATGATGGGCAGCGCGGACTCGGCGAAGAGGCGTTTCATCCCGGCCCACTCGCCCGCCGGGAGCGGCTGCTCGATGAACTCGACACCGAGCGCCTTCAGCTCCGGCGCGAAGGCCAGCGTCTGCTCGACGCTCCACGCGCAGTTCGCGTCCACGCGGAAGGTGGCGGCCGTGTGCTTGCGCAACTCGCGGACGATGGCGAGGTCGTCCTCTGTGCCGAGCTTGATTTTGTAAATGGGCCAGCCCTCGAACTCGCGGAGCTTCACCACCATCGTCTCGATGGCATCAATACCGATGGTGTAGTCGCTCAAGGGCACGCCGCGCTGCTCCAGACCCCAGAGCTTCCAAACTGGCTGACCGCGCTGTTTCCCCCACAGATCGTGCGCCGCCTCGTCCAGCGCGCACATGGCGAAGCGGTTGTGGCCGAGCACGGGCAGCAACCGATCCCACAACGCAGCGGGATCGTCGAGTTTCTCACCTTCAATGCGAGCACGAACAGTTTCGATGTCGGCCCGCATACCGGGCGCAGTGAATGCCAGATAAGCGGAGCCCGAAGCGCCCTCTCCGTAGCCAGCGAACCCGCCATCTCGCAACTCTACGAGGAGGTTTTTCTGCACCGTGATTGAGCCAGCGGAGATAGTGAACGCGTGCCGAAGCGGCAGGTCGATTTCACGGAGGCTGAGTTGCATTTGGATCCGGCTGAACAGGGAGAGCCGCCGGTTTAATTCTTACGCTTCGGCGCTTGTTCGGCGGCCTCGCGGCAGGCGTCGGCGACGGCGGCGAGCTGGGTGAGGAAGGCTTCGCGTTCGCGCTCGGGGACCACGGTGAGGACGCTGGCTTGTAGGCTAATAGCGAGTTCGCGCAGTTGTTTGTAAAGCCGCTTGCCATCGGGCTTCACGCGGATGCGGTAGGCGCGGCGGTCTTTTTCGTGCGGCAGGCGCTCAATCCAGCCTGCGGCTTCCATGCGCTCGACAAGCGACGCGATGGTGTTCGGATCGCTGCTCATCAGCTTGGTCAGCTCGCCTTGGGTGATGCCTTTCGGGTCAGCCTCAGTGAGGCAGCGGAGCGCGGTGAACTGGTCGGGCGTCGCGCCCGTGCCCGCGATGCGGCGGCGAAATGCCTGATTCAATCCATACCACGCCCGCCGCAACAGCGGCGGGAGCCGGCGACGGTCAGGCGAGTCAATGGGCGGGGTGGAGGTCTTTGAATTTGGGCGGGTGGCCATAGGTCGGAAACCGTTGTGCAGATAATACGTGTCCGTAGTATTTGGTTGCGCTGTGCCGCGCACTGTGGAAAATCACCGCAGCGCTGGGAAGAAAATTTGTTGCCGCCCGGCGTGTGTTTGCCAACGTAGCCGCTGCTTGCCACGACTTTGAACGCTCAGGCCATGAAACTACTGACTCCCACTCTCCTCGCTTTGCTCTGCGCGTCTTCGCTCACGCAGCACGCCGCCAGCGCCGCTCCCGCCGCCGCTCCCGTGAAGGGCTGGCTCGCTTGGCGTGGGCCGAACCAGAACGGCACGTCCGCTGAAAAGGGTTTGCCCAGCGCGATTGACCCGAAGAAGCCGCTGTGGACCGCTGAGTTCCCCGGCCAGTCCGCACCGGTCATCGCCAACGGCAAGCTCTACATCATGGGCTACCTCGGCGAGGGCGCGGAGCTGCAGGAGGGCGTGCGCTGCTACGACGCGGATACGGGGAAAATGATTTGGGAGAAGCGTTACACGGACTTTCTTTCAGACACAATTTACCTGCGCTACGCGACGAGCAGCCCGGCGGTGGACCCGGAGACGGGCAACGTTTACACGCTCGGCACGCAGGGGATGCTCAACGCGTTCACGGCGGACGGCAAGGAGCTGTGGGGCTACTCGATGATGGAGCAGTTCGGGCGGCTGACGTTCCCGAACTCGCGCACGGCGACGCCGCTGATTGACGGCGACCTCGTCATCGTGCGCGGCGTCACCTCGAACTGGGGCAATCAAGGCGCGGCGGGCGACCGCATGTATGCCTTCGACAAAAAGAGCGGCGAACTCGTCTGGTCGTGCTGGTCCGGCGAGCGCCCCAAGGATAACTCTTTCTCCCATCCGGTGCTGACGTGGTTCAAGGGCAAGCGCGTGCTCATCACCGCGACCGGCGACGGCAACGTGTTCTGCGCGAATGCCCGCACGGGCGAGGCCATCTGGCGCGTGCCGCTGTTCAAGGCCGGCATCAACTCGACCGCCGTTGTTCACAACAACGACAAGGTCGTCGCCATCTTCGGCACGCCCTACGAACCGGGCCAGATGGTGTGCATGAAGATTCCGCAGGTGGAGCCGACCAACCCGACGAACGCGCCGGTGCTCGTCGAGCGACAGGCGGTTGAGCTGTGGCACACGCCGGAGATTTCCACCTCGACGAGCCATCCGATTCTCGTCGGTGACCGCGTGTATGTCGTCGCGGAGAAGGGCGACCTCTGCTGCGTGGACGTGAACAACGGGAAGATTCTTTGGCGCGTGAGGTTGGGCATCGAGCAGCGCAACGCCGGCCTCGTCCACGCCGACGGCAAGCTCTACGTGCCGATGCTCGACGACCCCGCGAGCAAAGGTTCGGGCGAAGGCGATGCGGGCACGACCGGCGCGTTTTACATCATCGAGCCGAGCGACAAGGAAGGGAAGATTCTCAGCCATGTGCCGCTCGAAGGCCGCTGCTTCGGCACGCCAGCGGTTTACAACGGCAAGGTGTATATGCAGACCACGAAGAAGCTCTATTGCTTCGGCAAGGCGGGGAATAACCCCGGCCTGCCGCCTGAACCCGCCGCTGAGAACTGGCCCGCGCCCGGCAAGGCCACGCAGCTCCAGGTCATCCCGAGCGAAGTATTGTTGAAGCCCAGCCAGGCGGCGTCCTTCCGCATCCGCTCGCTCGACGCGAATGGCTTTGTCGTGCAGGAGAACATTGACCCGAAGACGTTGAAGTGGGTCGGCTACATCCCGCCGACGGCCCGCGTGCGCGCGAGCATGAAGGGCGCGTTCAACGCGAACGGCCAACTCGTCGCCGGGCTGGACGTGGTGCCCAGCGCGGGCGCGTTTGAAGGCACGAGCGCCGACGGATTGAAGGGCTACATCCGTGGGCGCGTGCTGCCGGGCCTGCCCATCAAAGAGAACTTCGAGGGCTTCGACATCTCGGTGGTGCATGAGACGGAAGAGGGCGTGAAGTTCGCGTATCCGCCGCTGCCGTGGATTGGCCCGCGCTTCAAGTTCGAGGTGCGCGAGGCCGGTGACACGAAGGCTTTGGTGAAGGCGATTGACAACAAGTTCTTCCAGCGCGCGACGGTCTTCATGGGCGAGCCGAGCTTGAAAAACTACACCGTGCAGACGGACGTGATGAGCGAGGGCAAGCCGCGCAAGATGTCCGAGGTCGGCCAAATCAATCAGCGCTACCTTATCGTCCTCCGGGGCAACGCGCAGGAAATCGAAGTGAACTCGAACCAGGAGCGGCTGAAGGTGGCCGTGCCGTTCAAGTGGAAGGCGAACGAGTGGATGACGCTCAAGTCCCGCGTGGACATTAAGCCCGACGGCTCCGGCGTGGTCCGCGCGAAGGCGTGGAAGCGCGGCGAGCCGGAGCCTGCCGAGTGGACCATCGAGGTGCCTCACAAGATTGCGCACCAGAACGGCTGTCCCGGTCTCTACGGCTTCGCGCCGCAGGAAATGCGCGTGTTCATTGACAACGTGAGCGTGACCGCAAACTGAGACTATTCCCGCACAACATTTTTAAAAGTTACCAGCATGAAGCATATACCCCTCCTCACCACCGCCCTCGCCGCCGCCGGCGTGATCACCTTCACAGGCTGCGAAAAGAAACCAGACGCGCCCAAGCCGGAAGCTCCAAAGGCTGCGCCCGCGCAGGCCGCCAACTCCGGCGGCGATTGGAGCCAATGGGGCGGCACTCAATACCGCAATATGTATTCGGTCGCCACGGGCCTGCCGGACAGGTTCGAGCCGGGCAAGCTCGTGAAGGGCACCGAGAATCACGACCCCGCCACGCAGAAGAACGTGAAGTTCACCGTGAAACTCGGCTCGCAGAGCTACGGCAACCCCACCATCGCTAATGGCCGCATCTACGTCGGCACCAACAACGACGTGCCGCGCGACAAGAAGCATCTCGGCGACCGCTCCATCCTCCTCTGCCTCGATGAGAAGTCCGGCGCGCTCAACTGGCA
>CAMBZO010000085.1 GCA_945872195.1 Akkermansia muciniphila
ATCCTCCGACCCGACTGGCACCTCCCTGAAAGCCGCGTCACGCCGGAGCGCGCCTATCGCAACCGCCGGAAGTTCCTCCGCGAACTCGGCCTCACCGGCGGCGGGCTGCTGGCGGCGGCCGGCTTGCTGGAGAGTGATGTGCACGCTGCCGATGCGAGGCAGCTTTACCCGGCCAAGCGCAACATCGCCTTCAGCCCCGACCTGCCCTTGTCCAAGGAAAAAGTCTTCACCACCTACAACAACTTCTACGAGTTCGGCACGGACAAGGAAGCGGTGCATCAGCGCGTGGACAAATTCGTCACCGCGCCGTGGCCCGTGAAGATCCACGGCCTCTGCGAGAAGCCGGTGACGCTGGATGCGCAAGAGCTCGCGGCGGAGTTCGGCTTGGAAGAACGCGTGTATCGCTTCCGCTGCGTCGAGGCATGGAGTGCCATTGTGCCCTGGACGGGCTTCGAGCTGCGCAAGCTGCTGGAGAAAGTGCAGCCCAAGGCAGGGGCGAAGTTCGTCAAGTTCGTCACCGCCTTCCGCCCCGAGCAGATGCCCGGCGTCGCCCGGCTGCGCGGCTACCCGTGGCCTTACACCGAGGGGCTGACGCTGGGGGAGGCCATGCACCCGCTCACGATGCTCGCCACGGGAGTTTACGGAAAGCCGCTGCCCAAGCAGAACGGCGCGCCTATCCGCCTCGTCGTGCCGTGGAAATACGGGTTCAAGAGCGGCAAGTCGCTGGTCGAAATCGAGCTGACTGACAAGCAGCCCAAGACACTTTGGGAGACGCTTTCACCGGAGGAGTATCCCTTCGAGGCGAACGTGGACCCCGCCATCCCGCACGCACGCTGGTCACAGGCGACCGAACGCGTGGTGGACTCCGGCGACCGCATCCGCACGCTGCCGCTCAATGGCTACGCAGCGCAGTTGAGCGGGCTTTACAAGAAGTAGGACAAACGGGGCGCTGATGCTACTGGATCAGTTCTCCCGAATCTTCCCTTCCTTGATCAGCTTCCGCAGTTTCGGGACGATGACCGCGCTGCAATACCCGTTCCGGTTCCAGTTCAGGTTGAAGAAATTCTGGTGCTCGGTCTCCGCCGCGTAAAAATTCTTCAGCGCGGCAATCTCCGTCACTATAGGGTCTTTCCAGCCCGGCTGCGCCTTCTTCTTCCCCTCCTCCGCGGCCAGCTTCTGCGCGTCGTTCGCGTAGAAGATGCACGAGCGATACTGCGGCCCGCTGTCCGCGCCCTGCCGGTTCAACGTGGTCGGGTCGTGCGCGGCGAAGAACACCTCCAGCAGCGTCGCGAGCGTGGCCTGCTTCGGGTCGAACTCGATTTGGATGACCTCCGCGTGGCCCGTGGTCTTGGTGCAAATCTGCTCGTAAGTCGGGTTCACCACATGGCCGCCGGAGTAACCGGAGACGACCTTCTTCACGCCGTTGACACGCTGCATCACGGCTTCGGTGCACCAGAAGCAGCCACCGCCCACAACGAGCTTCTCGGTGGCGGCTTTCGCATCGGTGCCGGGCTTGGCGGCGTCCTTGGGCGTGTCTTTGGGTTTGGCGTCGGCGGCGTTCATGGTGGTGGCGAGCGCCGGCAGTGCGGCGACGAGCGGGAGGAAGTTTCGGCGGTTCATGTTAGAGGCGCGGCGCACCCGTGCCGCGCGATGTGTTGGACGTGTCAGCGGGCGCAACCTTACACGCGGAAGCGTGAGCGGCCAGAGGGAAGTGTTCAGTCTGCATGCCACGGCCGGCCGGTGGTTCACCAACTGAACACTTGTCGCCTCGACGCCATGCTCCATTGCCGCTAAATCCTTCGCATGATATTCGCCCGCCTGACTGCTCTCGCCGCATTCGCGGGCATCGTCTCCGTCGCCAACTCTGCCGACCCCGCGCCCACGCACGTCCCGCCGAGCCTCTTCAAACTCTCCGACCCCGACCTCGAAATCTCCGTCTGGGCCGCCTCGCCCATGTTGAAGAATCCCACCAACATGGACACTGACCAGCACGGTCGCATCTGGGTGGCTGAGGGCGTGAACTACCGCAGCCAGTCCAAACACCAGCCGGCGGGTGACCGCATCGTCGTGCTGGAGGACACCGACGGCGACGGCAAGGCGGACAAGTCGTGGACCTTCTTGCAGGAGCCGTTCCTGCTCGCGCCGATGGGCATCTGCGTCATTGATAACAAGGTCATCGTCTCGATGACGCCCGACCTCATCGTTTACACGGATGTGAACCGCAACGCGAAGCAAAGCCTGGAAAGGCCGCGCTCTGTCACTTGGAAAAACACTCCGTCGGCATCAGACTTGGCTGGGCAACGTGCGGGGCGAAGTCCATCCGGCGCAGGACTTCGGCGTTCAGATCCACGCCGGGCGCGAGTTCGCGCAGGTGCAGGCCGTCCGCCTTCAGCTCGAACACTGCGCGCTCGGTGACGTAGAGCACCTGCTGGCCGCGCGCCACCGCCGAGGGGCCGTGGAAGCAAACTTGGGCCACGCGTTTCACGAACTTCGCCTTCGCACCTTCGCGCGTGATGCGAAGCGCGCCGTTGCTCGCGTCCACCGCAAGCCCGTCCGCGCGGAACGTGCAGGCGAAGACGACTCCCCTCGCGGTCTGAGTGATGTTCACGAAGCCGCCCACTCCGGCGAAGCGTCCGCCGCCGAGCGTGCTCACGTTCACGCTGCCTTCGGCATCCACTTCGAGCGCGCCGAGCACGGCGATGTCCAGCCCGCCGCCGTCGTAGAAATCAAACTGCGACGGCTGGTCCACGACCGCCTCCGGGTGCGCGCTGCAACCAAAGCTCAGTCCACCCGCCGGCACGCCGCCGATGGGGCCGCTCTCCAGCGTGAGCGTGAATTCCGCGAGCCGCCCCGTCTCCGTCGCAACTGCGGCGACGGCCTCGGGCACGCCGATGCCGAGGTTCACAATGTCGCCGGCGCGAATCTCGCGCAGCACGCGACGGCCGATGATTTTTCGCTCACTGAAGGGCATCGGTTGGAAAGAGGTGTCACGTCCCAAGCTCGTGACGTAAGCCTCGTTGAACGGCTCGGCGAAGGTCTGGTCGTGCTGCGCGCCACCGGAGACGACGATGAAATCCACGAGCACCCCGGGCACGCGCACAGCCTTCGGGTCCGCGATGCGTTCCACGACTCGCTCGACCTGCGCGATGACGATGCCGCCGTGGTTGCGCGCGGCCTGCGCGATGGGCAGCACCTCGCCGATGAGTGCCTCGCGTTCGAGCGTGAGGTTGCCGCGCGCGTCGGCGGTCGTGGCGCGGATGAGGCCGACGTGAACCGGAAAGGTGCGGTAGCGCAGCCAGTCCTCACCGTCGAGTTGGACACGCTCAACCAGCGGCTCGGTCGTGCGCGCGTTGAGCCGACCGCCGCCGTGGACGGGGTCAATGAACGTGTTCATCCCGACTTTGGTGAACACTCCGGGGCGCTTCGCGGCGATCTCGCGGAGCAGCACGCAGAGAACGCCTTGCGGGAGATTGTAAGCTTCGATTTCGCCCGCGAGCGCCATGCGGCCCAGCTTGGGCGCGAGGTTCCAGTGACCACCGACGACGCGCTTCAAAAGGCCGGTGTGAGCAAGATGGTTCAAGCCACGTTCCGCGCGGTCGCCCTGGCCGGCGCAGTAGAGCAGCGTGAGGTCGCGCGGCGAACCGCTTTCCAGAAAGCGCCGTTCCAGCGCAGACGAGAGCATCTCCGGGTGCCCCGCGCCGACGAAGCCCCCGACCGCGACCGTCGCGCCAGAGGGAATCGCCGCGACGGCCTCAGCGGCGGAGACGATGCGGGCGGCAGCTCTCATGGCCGGGAAGAAGAATTCTTTGGCCACAGATGGAACACAGATGAAACACAGATGGAAAAAGACAGGGATTCTATAAGGAGGGCAGGAGGGCAGGAGCAAGAGAGCGCACCGGCTCCTGCTTTCCTGCCCTCCCTATCTGTGTTCCATCTGTGTTCCATCTGTGGCTAAAAATCAGCCGCGCCATCCTCCGTTGACCTCAATGGTCTGGCCGCTCACGTAGCTGGCGAGCGGGGAGCAGAGGAAGAGCGCGACTTCCGCGACTTCCGCCGGTGTGCCGAGCCGGGCGAGTGGGATGTGCTTGAGCATTTCGGCGCGGACGGACTCGGGAATCGTCGCGGCCATCGCGGTGTCAATCACGCCAGGCGCGATGGTGTTGGCGCGGATGCCACGCCGGGCACACTCGCGGGCGAGCACGCGCATCATCGCCTGCACGCCGGCTTTGGCTGCGGCGTAGTTGGCCTGACCGAAGAAGCCTTGAATCGCTGCGATGCTGCCCATGCTCACGATGGCCCCGCCGTCGCGCATGACTTCGAGGCCGAATTTGCAGCAGTGGAAGACGCCCGTGAGGTTCACGTCGAGCACGGCCTGCCAGTCATCGGGCGAGAGCTTGGCGATGGTGCGGTCGCGGAGGATGGCGGCGTTGTTGATCAGGAAGTCCAACCCGCCGCGCCGCGCCTTCACCCCCTGCATCATCGTGCGGACGGCGTCGGCGTCGGAGACATCCGCGGCGAGCACGTCGGCGCTGTCGGGGCGCAGCGCGTTCAACTCGGCAGCAAGCCGCTCTGCATCCGCGCGCGTCGTCCCGAGGTCGGGGTGGTTCAGCACGACCATCGCGCCGGCGGCGTGGAAGGTGCGCGCCATCTGCGCGCCGATGCCCTGCGACGCGCCGGTGATGAGAGCGACCTTGTCAGCGAGGTTAATGGTGATGGCCATGCGGTGCCGGGATGAAACCGGAGCGATGCTGCGAATTCAATAGGATTGCTCGCAGCAAGGGTCTCAACTTCATCAACCCACTGTGAAATTCCTTGTCTCCGGGCGAACGCCCAATAGCTTTCGCGCGTGAAATTACTTACTGCCTTGCTGTTCAGTTTATCCGCCTCCTTCGCCGCCGCTGCCGAGCGCGAGGCATTTGACCAAGCCAAGCCCGGCGCGCTGCCGCCCGGCTGGACCCGCACGCAGACCGGCGAAGGCAAACCCGTGTGGACCGTCGTGGCCGACCCCTCCGCACCGAGCCAGCCCAATGCGCTGAAGCAGTCCGGCACGGCGAGTTATCCGCTCGCACTCAAGGAGGGAACGGCTCTGAAAGACGGCTTCGTGGAAGTGAAGTTCAAGCCCGTGAGCGGCGAGGAAGACCAGGCGGGCGGAGTCGTTTGGCGCGTGAAGGACGCGGGCAATTACTACATCGCCCGTGCGAACGCCATCGAGGGCAACGTCCGCATTTACCATTTCCTCAACGGCAAGCGCACGCAGTTCAAGGGCGCGAACCTCCCAGTCGCCACTGGGCAGTGGCACACGCTGCGCGTCGAGTTTGCGGGCAGCCAGTTCAAGGTGGTCTTCAACGGCAAGGCGCTCTTCGATGCCGAGGACGCCACACACAAAGATTCCGGCAAGGTCGGCCTCTGGACCAAGGCCGACAGCGTGACGCTCTTCGACGACTTCAGTTACGGGGCAAAGTAGCAAACGCGCCTTAGCACACGGACAATCACACCATGAAAACCGTCGCCGTTATCGGGGCCTCTACCGACCGCAGCAAGTTTGGCAACAAGGCCGTGCGCGCCTACCAGCAGCAGGGCTTCACCGTGTGGCCGGTGAATCCGAAGGAGGCGACCGTCGAGGGCCTGCCCGCGTTCGCGAGCGTCGCCGACGTGCCGGGCCGGCCCGACCTCGTGAGCGTTTATCTGCCGCCGCCCGTGACGCTCAAGGTGTTGCCCGCCATCGCCGCGAAGGGCTGCGACGAGTTGTGGCTCAACCCCGGCACGGAGTCCGACGCGGTGCTCGCGGAAGCGGAGCGGCTGGGGCTGAACGTGATTCAAGCGTGCAGCATCGTCAGCGTTGGAGTCTCCCCCTCCGCCCTGTAGCCGTCGAGGTGAGGAGGTGGTCTGAGCGCTCCGGGTTGCGTGTTCCGTGATTTAGGCCCAAGACTTCCCACCATGCTCACGCAACACGGAAGACGGAACGCGTCCAGCTTCGCCTGCCTTGCGCTCCTCGGCCTGCTGTGTTCCGCGACCGGCCAGGACTTCGACCTCGTCCTTGCGGGAGGTCGTATCATTGACCCCGAATCCAAACTCGACGCCGTGCGGCACATCGGCATCCGCGCGGGCGTGATTCGTGCGGTGTCGGAGACGCCGTTGCGCGGGCGCACCACGGTTGACGCGAGCGGCTTGGTCATCGCACCCGGCTTCATTGACCTCCACCAGCACGGGCAACAACCGGAGGACTACCAGTTCAAGGCGCAGGACGGAGTGACGGCGGTGTTCGAGTTGGAGGTCGGCACGGCGGATGTGGACGCGTGGTATGCGGCGCGCGCGGGCAAGGCGCTCATTCACCACGGCGTGAGTGTCGGCCACATCCCGTGTCGCATGGCGGCGATGGGCGACCGGCCCACGTTCCTGCCGGGTGCGAACTCCGTGACCGCGACGAACCCGGCGAGCGATGCGCAACTCGCCGACTTGCGCCGCCTCGTCGAGCGCGGCTTGGAACGCGGCGCGGTGGCTGTGGGCTTCGGCATCCAATACACGCCCGGCGCGACGCAGTGGGAGATTCTGGAGATGTTCCGTGCCGCCGCAAAGTTTCGTGCGCCGTGCTCAGTCCACATCCGCGCGAAGGGCGACGCGGGGCCGCAGAATGTTTTCTCCTCCATTGAGGAACTCATCGCCGCCACCGCCGTCACCGGCGCGCCCGCGCACATCTGTCACGTGCAGAGCACCGCGAACCGTCACACGTCGCGTGCGCTCGAACTCATCACCGCCGCGCGCGCGCGCGGCCTCGACGTGAGCGTCGAGTGCTATCCTTACACCGCCGGGATGACGGACATCCGCTCCGCGATTTTCGACCCCGGCTGGCAGCAGCGTGCGGGCATTGATTTCGCCGACCTGCAATGGCCCGCGACCGGCGAGCGGCTCAACGCGGCGAGCTTCGTCAAGTTCCGCCAGACCGGCGGCATGGTCATCGTCCACTCGAACCCCGAGTCCGTCGTGCGCGAGGCCGTGGCGCATCCGCTGACGATGATTGCCAGCGACGGCCTGCGCGGCCATCCGCGCCAGGCTGGCACAAGCGCACGCATCTTGGGCCGCTACGTCCGCGAGACCAAGGCGCTCACGCTGATGCAGGCGGTGGAAAAACTTTCCCTCCTGCCCGCGCGCCGCTTGGAGGAACGCGTGCCGGCGATGCAGAACAAAGGCCGCGTGCGTGTGGGTGCGGACGCGGACATTGTCGTGTTCGATGCGGCCAAGGTGCGCGACCGCGCGACTTACGAGCAGCCGGATCTGCCATCGGAAGGCATCCGGGACGTGCTGGTGGGCGGTGTATTCGTGGTGCGGGACGGCGCGTTACAGCGTGGGGTCACTCCGGGAAAACCCGTGAGGGCGCAGACGAAGTAGGCGAGTTGAAACCGCCGGCCGCGGAGGCTGGCTAGCTTCCAAGTGGGACGGACGGTCTGGCTGGCGCTGCCGGACCGACGCCGCGCCCGTGATACGCGACGAGGAAGTAGGCGAGCACCGCTGCGACGGTTACGGCAAGTCCGCTCCAGAACACCGGCCAGTTTTCCCCGCCGGGCCGGGCGTTGAAGGCGAACCACCAGCCGGTGCCGAGATAGCCGATGAGATTGCCCACGCCGCCGGTCATCACCGACAGCAGCGCCTGAGCCCGGGCCCGCCATGAGGGGTCGATCCGTTCATCCAGATAAATCTGCGCGGTGATGAAGACCAGCGTGAAGGAGCAGCCGTGCAGGGCGACGCCCAAGAGAATCCATTCCCGGCCGTTCAGTGCGCAGAGAGCGTAGCGCACGACGCCGAAGGCGAGGCCGCTGGCGAGAATCCATTTGAGCCGCCAGGTCGTCAGCAGTCGCGCGAGGCAGAGCATGGTGAGAACTTCGGTGAACTGGCCCAGCGTCATCCATGCCGTCGTGTGCGTGAGGCCGAACTCCTTCAAGTGCGGCGGTGTGTAGGGATAGAACGCGGCGAGCGGGATGTTGAAGAGCGCGGCGGTGATGAAGACGACCCGGTGATCGCGGTTCTTGAGCAGCGCGAGCGCGTCGAGGCCGAGGCGCTGGCCGAAGGTGACGATGCCAGCAGGGTTGGGCGGCGGCACGTTGGGCAGCAGGAAGGTGAACGCGGCCACCACGAGCCAGGTGAGCGCGCCATTGTAGCCGGCGAGCGGCGAGGCGTCGGCGTTCAGCGCGCTGACCAGCCAGCAGCCACTCATCCAGCCCAGAGTGGCCACTGCGCGAATGGGGCCGAACTCGCGCTTCGCGTCGCGCAGGCGTGCGAAGACGATGGTGGATCCAATGCTCCACGTGGGAGAAGAGCAGAGCGCGTGGAGTTGAATGAGCGCGAGAACGAGCCATGGGCTCCAGCCGAGTTGAATCGCGAGGGACGCCAGCGCCATCGTGGCGGCGGTGGCGAGGGAGAGTCCGCGCAGGACTTTGACCGGCGCGGCGTGGCGGTCTGCCATCGCGCCGAAGAACAACGGCGAGACGAATGCCGCGATGGCGGTGGTCGCGAAGGCAAAGGGCTTGATGGCGTGCAGGCCATGCGCATCCAGCACGTTCGTGAGCGGCACGAACCACATCGCCATCGCCGCGCCTTGGATGAAGAAGAGGGCGGTTAGCTCGGTGTATTCGACCCATGGTCGGGTCTGGCGCTGCTCTGGCACGGGCGAAGTGTAGTGGCTACGGCGGATTTGTCGTGGTGGTTTGCGGAGCGCGAAGCGTGGTTACGGCCTCGGTGCGAAGGTGGATAGC
>CAMBZO010000086.1 GCA_945872195.1 Akkermansia muciniphila
CATCCGCGCCGCTGCGAGTGCACCTGTGAGCAGCTTCAAGATGAGCCGCGCCAAGTAATCATCACAACGGGAGAAATCGTGCTTGCACGGTGCCTGCAGTGCTGGCTAACTACGCGCTCCTTTAACTGGAAACCTGATAATTATGGCACGCATTTGTGAACTGACCGGCAAGCGCCCGATGAAGGGCAGCAAGATTTGGCGCAGTGGTAAACCGAAACGCGAAGGCGGCATCGGCACGCACATCACCGCCATCACCAAGCGCCGATTCTTCCCCAACCTCCAACGCGTCAAGGCCGTCGTGAACGGCGAGGTGCGCTACATCCGCGTGACCGCATCGGCCATCAAGCAGGGCCTCGTGGTGAAACCCCTCAAGCGCATCTGGAAGAAGCCCGCCGCCAAGGCTGCCTAAATCTTGGCCAGTGGGCTTCGTGCCTGCGCCAGTAATCGGCGTCCATCACGGACGCCGTTTTGCTTTCCTCACCGTCCCTTCTGCCGCTGCATCATCTCGCGCTTCATCTCGCGGTCGTCATCGCGGCGCTTGATGTCCTCCCGCTTGTCAAACGACGCCTTGCCCTTGCCCACGGCGAGCGAGACCTTCACACGCCCGCTCTTCCAGTAGAGAGACAGGGCGACGAGCGCGTTGCCCTTCACAGCGGAGAACTCGTGCAGTTTGCGAATCTCCGGCTTGTGCAGCAGCAGCTTGCGCGGGGCCTTCGGCACGTGGTTCTCGCGGTTGCCGTGGCTGTATTCCTCGATGTGCATGTTGTGCAGCCAGACCTCGTCCCGCTCGACGCGCGCAAAGGCGTCGCCGATCTGCACATAGCCGGCGCGGATGGACTTCACCTCCGTGCCGCGAAGCACGATGCCAGCCTCGAACGTCTCGATGACGTGATAGTCCCGGCGGGCCTTGGGGTTGCTGACGATCTCGGCCATAAACAAAACCAGCCAGAAGGGAGACCTTCTGGCCGGCGCGAAATTTAACGAAGGCCGACTAGTGCTTGCGGCGCTTCTTGGGCGGCGGTTCCGCCGCTTCCGGCGTCTCCGGCGCGTCCCAGTTCATCTTCCCCTCGATAATCTCCGACAGAGCGATGTCTGCGGCACCCATGGTGGGCGGGACGATGAGGAGCGGACGGTTCCCGGAGTTGAGCTGTCGCACCCGGCGCGAGAGCAGGTTGGTCAGAATGTTAGGGTTGATGACTCGGTCAAGAGCCTTGCGGACGAGTTCTGGATTCATGGTTTCGTGACACCCGAATTGAGCCGCGCAGCATACTGGTGGGCAGAGGACAGGCAATAGAATTGTTTCGCCAATTACCCGGACAATTCCAGAGATAGCCATCCCATCATGGTCGGCTGACTCTGAATCCCAGTGGCAAACTCACTTTCACCGGACGGCTGACCACCTCTGACTCGAACGTCCCAGCCCGGATTCCCCGCCACTGAACCGCAAGGGAAAGCCGCAGAACCATAAATGACACGAAAGCCATGCCGGGACTCCAAGGACACCTCGAATCCAACTTCCTCCTCGCGTAACTGCTGCGGCAGGGCCTCGGCGCCTACACCGGCTACTGCCCTTTCGCGGCAAATCAACAACGCAACAGGGTGAACTCCGCGTCGAACCACAGCCCGTTGAAGTCGAACTGCAGCTTCGGCGGATCGAACTCGCACGCAAACAAAGTCACCTCATTCCGTTGCTGCACCAGTCCGCGGACTTCCTCGAACATCTCCGGGTCCAGCGCCAGCAAGTGGTAGCGGCCCTCACGCAGGCCGGCTTTTTTCATCGCGAGTTGCAGTTCCTCCGCCTCGGCCAACGAGCGCCTCACCACCCAGATTTCCGCGTCGTGGCACTTCACCGCGAGCTTGTCCAGCTTCGCCACAGTGCACTCGCCGCACTCCACCCACAGCGCAAGCCGCAACTGATAGTCGAACTGCGCGAGGTCGGGCACGAACGGGATGTCGTCCTGATGCAGGTTGGTTTCGAGCTGCAGCCGGGGCCGCCAGAAGATGAGCAAAGCCAGCAGCCGTAACGTCACTTGCGCGACCGTCTCGCCGGCGTGTTGGGCGATGATAACCTTCCGCGGCAGATCCGCGCGGCGACGGTCCTCGGAGGCGAGGGTGAAGGAGTATTTGGCGCTCATCCGATTTGGCGCGGAGCAGGATCAGGATTACGAGCAGGAGCCGAACGCACCCCTCCCCTCCTGCTCGTAATCCTAATCTTAATCCTGCTCCTCATTTCTCACTCCACGACTCTGACCGGCGTCCCCACCGACACCAGCCGCGCTAAATACTCGGCGTTCCAGTTCGCCAGCCGGAAGCAGCCGTGCGATTCCGTGCGGCCCACCTGCTCCGGCGACGGCGTGCCGTGCAGGCCGTAGCCGGGCCGATCGAGGCCAATCCACGCCAAGCCCACCGGGTTGTTCGGTCCCGGTGGCAGGATAAGTTTGCGCCCGATCTTCTGCGCCTCAGCCGACTCGGGAAACACCTCCGGGTCAAACGTGTAGTTCGGATTCGGCGCGACCACCGCCACATGCAGTTCGCCCACTGGCCGCTTCTCCACGCGCGCCGCGATGCTGCACGGAAAATGCGCCAGCAGGTTCGTGTTCGCGTCGAAGACTTTGAGCGTCTTGCCCGCCAGATGAATGATGACCTGCGCGGCCTTCGCGCGGGCCGGCGGGTAACTCACGTGCGGCAGCCGCACCTCCGTGCCGGCGGTCACGTTCGTCCAGTTCACCGCTGGGTTCAGCCGCTTGATGAGCAACGGGTGCGCGTGCCCCTTCTCCGCAATGAGTTCGAGCACCGACTCGTAGTCCAGTGCGCTCTGCTGCGACTTGCCCAGCCACGTGGTCGCGATGGGTTGCAGCCGCGCGAGGTCGTTCGATCCGACCACGTAATTCGTCAACACCGGCGCGGTGAGCAGCAGCCGGCTCTTCGTCTCCGCGTCCGCCAAGCCCGACTCGATCAATCCCTCGCGCAGTTGGAACGCGCGAATCGCCGCCCGCGTCTGCGAGCCGACGACACCGTCGAACGAGCCGGAGGAAATCCCCACCCGCGCGAGCGCCACCTGCACTTCAAACATGTCGCGCGGCGGTCGCGGGAAAACGCTGCTGTCCACCACCGGTTCCATCGCCAAGGGACGATCCGTGGCCGTGAGCGAGGCGACGCGATTCGTCGGCACCACGTTTGCGCCCACGACGGGCCGCGCGTGATTGGTGACGACGGTCACGGACAACGCCGGGTTGAACGTCTGCAAATGAACTTCGCCGCTCGTGCTGGGGCCGACGCTGGCCGGCGATGGCTCCACACGCGCCCACCGCCACCAAGCGCCGCACGCCAGCGCCACCACGAGCAAGCTCCAGCCCCAGTGCGATCCGTTGCGATCACGACGCCTCGGCTTGGCCTGTTTGAACTTCGTGTATATCTGCACGCCACATGACTCTGCCAGACGACCAGCCAACTTAGAACTTGGAACTTTGACCTTTGAACTCTCCGCCCGCCTCATACCCTCCCCCTATGAATATCCACTTCCACGGCGCGGCGCGCACGACCACCGGCTCGATGTATCTGCTGGAGGTCAACGGCCAACGCCTCCTCCTCGAATGCGGGCTCTACCAAGGCAGGCGCGACGAATCCAATGAGCGCAACCGCCACTTTCCCTTCGACCCGAAGACGCTTGATGCAGCCATCCTCAGCCACGCGCACATTGACCACTGCGGCAATTTCCCAAATCTCTGCAAGCAGGGCTTCACCGGGAACATTTACTCGACCTTCGCCACGCGCGACCTCGCCAGCATCATGCTCGAAGACTCCGCGCGGATTCAGCAGTCCGATGCGCTGCTCCTCTCGAAGAAACGCGCCGAGAAAGGCCTCCCCGCCGTCGAACCGCTCTACTCACCGAGCGATGCCGAGAAGGCCGTGCGGCAGTTCGTCGCCATCAATTACGACCGGCCAATGCCCGTGGCCGATGGCGTGACGGTCACGTTCAAGGATGCCGGCCACATCCTCGGCTCCGCGCAAGTGGTGCTCGATGTGCGCGAGGGCGGGCGCAAGTTCCGCTACCTCTTCAGCGGCGACATCGGACGACCGGGCCAGGACATCCTCCGCGACGCGCAACCTGTGGAAAACGTGGACTTCCTCCAAATCGAAAGCACTTACGGCAACCGCCTCCACTCCAGCCCGGTGGACGCACGGGAAGAGCTGGCCGCGCTCGTGGGCGACACGATTCGCGACGGCGGAAAAGTCGTCATCCCCGCCTTCTCCGTCGGCCGCACGCAGCAGATTGTTTACGCCCTGCACCAGCTCACGGACGCCGGGAAATTGCCGCGCGTGCCCATCTTCGTGGACAGCCCGTTGAGCACAAACGCCACCGAGATATTCCGCCTCCACCCCGAGTGCTTCGATGAACAGGCCTACACGTTCCTGCGCGAGAAGGGCAACCCCTTCGGCATGGAGAATCTCACCTACATCCGCGAAGTCGCCGGCTCGCGGAAACTCAACGAGCTGAAGGATCCCGCCGTTATCATCAGCGCCTCCGGCATGGCGGAAGCAGGCCGAGTGCTGCACCACTTGCGCAACCACGGCGGCAACCCGGCGAACCTCATCCTCTTCGTCGGCTACTGCGCGGAGCACACGCTCGGCGCGCAAATCATCGCCGGTCGCAGCCCCGTGAACATCTACGGCGAGCCGCACGCCATCCGCGCCCGCGTGGCGAAGATTGATGCCTTCTCGGGCCACGCCGACCGCAACGAGCTGTCCGGCTACGTAAAGTCGCTCACCGGCCACATCAAGAAGACCTTCGTCATCCACGGTGAGGAAACGCAGTCGCTCGCCTTCGCCGGGACGCTGAAGGAACTCCTGCCGAAGTCCGAAATCACCGTGCCCGTGCTGCATCAGGCGGTAGAGGTGTGAGCGCGGGTCTTGGTTAGCACCCGCGTCCCGCGGGTTGGTTCGGGCCTCCCGCGTGGACCTTCGTGGCTCCATCTGAAGATAGACCGCGAAGGAATAGTGAGCCACGAGGTTTTCGGCGGGACGCCGAAAACAACCCGCGGGAAGCGGGTGCCACCCAATCGCCCACATTTCAGCGCTACCCGCCGTCGGCCAGAGCCAGTTTCGGCGCGTTGTTGGGCGTGAGCGGGTTGGAGGAGAAGCCCATTGCGTCCAATCGCCCACGCCACTCAGCGATGAGGGCACGAACGGCGAGCAAGTCCAGCCGTTCGTGCGACGATGGGTAGGGACGGAAGTTTTCCTCAGCTAGCGTCAACAGCGCGGCAGCCGGACGGAGGCGCGGGTATTTCACGCAGTCTTTCTGCAAGTGAACAAACGCCCCGGCGAACTGGATGAGGCCCTTGTAGAAGTTGCCGTCCGGCCCGTGGCGGTCGGCGAGCCAGAGTTCTTCCAAAACGTCGTGGGCTTCGTAGAACTGGCCCCGGTTGAAGCACGCGAAGTAGCCGAGGTAGTGCGCATCGAGGTCGCGGCCCTGAAGGTCAGCGATGAGGGCGGCGATCTTTGGGGACTTGTGGGACACGGGCTGAGGGACCTGATGCGTGAGTTGGGAACTGGCGTGTCTGGTCGGGTTCACGCATCACGCATCAGCCTCAACTCTCCAGCACCCCGATTTCCACCGGCTCGACCTCGATGCCGAGGCTTTCCAGCCAGTGGATGGCGTTCTTGATTTCCGAGCGCGCGCCTTCGAGTTCGAGGCAGACGATGCCGATGTCCTTGCCCACGCTGACCTGGCGCAGGTTGAAGATGACCTTGAACTTCTGCCCCAGTTCCCAGATCACCGGGCGCGTGATGAGCGGCGCGGGGAAGGTGAGCCACAGCCGTGACTTGGACTGGCGCGGATCGGGCGGAAGCTTCGGCTCGGACTTGGCGTCGGGTTTCTTCTTCGTGGCAGGCATTCGTCGCTCCTTCAGTTTAGCCCCCCGCAATCGCCGGGATGATGCTGATTTCGTCGCCGTCCTTGAGGGGCGTGGCTTGGCTCTGGAGGAAGCGGATGTCCTCCTCGTTCACATACACGTTCACGAAGCGGCGGACCTCGCCCTTGTCGTCGAGCAGGCGGTCTTTGATGCCGGGATACTTGCCCTGCAACTCGGCGATGGCCGCACCGACGCTGGCGGCGGTGACGGTGACGACTTCCTCGCCGCCGGTGAGCTGGCGGAGCGGGGTGGGGATGCGGACGTTGGTAGGCATGGTTGGAATGATTAAAGGGTTCAGGCTGCGACGGCGACTTTTTCCTCGTCCTTCATCATCGCCTCGAACTCGCGCAGGCTCGGGCGAATCTCGCGGGTCTGGCCCACATGGCCGACCATGGCTTCGAGCGTCTTGAGGCCGTTGCCGGTGATGCAAAGGACGGCGGAATCGTTCGCTGGAATCTTGCCGGAGGCGATGAGCTTCTTCGCCACGCCCACGGTCACGCCGCCGGCGGTCTCGGCGAAGATGCCTTCGCACTCAGCCAGCATGCGGATGCCGTCGCGCACCTCGTCATCGGTCACGTCGTCGGCATGGCCGCCGGTTTCCTTCATCACCTTGAGCGCGTAGAAGCCGTCGGCGGGCGTGCCGATGGCGAGGCTCTTGGCGATGGTGTTGGGTTTCACGGGCTTGAAGAAATCCATGCCCGCCTTCTCGGCGGCGCTGATGGGGTTGCAGCCCGTGGCCTGCGCGCCGTGGATTTGCCAGTCCCTCTCGGACACGAGGCCGAGCTTGGCGAACTCCTGGTAACTCTTGTGAATCTTCGTGAGCAACGACCCGCTGGCCATCGGCACGACGGTGTGCTGCGGCGTGCGCCAGCCGAGCTGTTCGCAAATCTCGTAGCCCATGCTCTTGCTGCCCTCGGCGTAGTAGGGCCTCATGTTCACGTTCACAAAGGCCCAGCCGAACTTGCCGGCGATCTCTGCGCAAAGTCGGTTCACCTCGTCGTAGTGGCCTTTGATGGTGATGACGTTCGCGCCGTAGACGAGCGAGTTGACGATCTTGCCCAGCTCGAGGTCGGACGGGATGAAGACGTAGGACTTGAGGCCGGCGGCGGCGGCGTTCGCGGCGACGGAGTTGGCGAGGTTGCCAGTGGACGCGCAGGCGACGGTCTTGAAGCCGAGTTCCTTTGAGCGGCTCAGGGCGACGCTGACGACGCGGTCTTTGAAGGAAAGCGTCGGGTAATTCACCGCGTCGTTCTTAATCCACAGCTCGCGGATGCCGAGGTGCTTGGCGAGGCGGTCCGCCTTCACGAGCGGCGTGTAGCCGACCTGGCAGCCCACGGTCGGCTCGCCGGCGATGGGCAGCAGCTCGCGATAGCGCCACATCGTGTGGGGGCGTGACTCGATGGCGGCCCGCGTGAGCGACTTCTTAATCCGGTCGTAGTCGTAGGCGACCTCGAGCGGGCCGAAGTCGAACTCGCAGACGTGCGTGGCGCTGAGGGGATACTCCTTGCCGCACTCGCGGCACTTGAGCGCCTTCATGAAACCTTCGTGCTTGTCCATAATTTGCCTGACCGCGTCTGATTCAGGGCAAAACAAAAGCCCCGACTCATCTGGATGAGAAGGGGCCGCAAAGACTACACGCGCTCGCTTCTCATCTTTCCCCCGGCCTTGCGGCTGGAGCTGGAATTAGCACCTGGTCACTGCGGACGCGCCGCAATCGGTTGCCGTGACTTCATCGGGCCAGTCCCTCAGTCACTCTGGATGAGTGTCCACCTCGCGGCGAACGGGGCCGAAAGTGGCAGTTTGCCGCCGGAAGTGTCAACGGGATTTTCCCCTCAGCTCTGCGCTGGCTCCTCTGCTTTCGCCGGCGGCGTGCTGTCCTTGAACAAAACGGCGAACACGAAGATCAGCACCGCCGACATCACCGCCGGCACGAGCCAGATGCTGGACCAGTTGTGTGTCGCGCCCCCGGCGTTCGTGTAGTGCTGCCCGACTACGCCGGAGAGCCACGACCCGACGAACATCCCCGCGCCCAACGTCACGAAGGCATGGAAACCCTGCGTCGCCGCGCGGATGTCCTCGCTGGCGCGGTTGTCCACATACATGCGGCCCATCACGAAGATGTAGTCGTAGCACATGCCGTGGACGGCGATGGCCACGAAGAGCATCCACGCCGCGTTCGTCGCCTGCGGGAATTGCGTCAGCAAGCCGAAGCGCACCGTCCACGCCACCATGCCGAGGATGAGAATGCCTTTGACCCCGAGCCGCTTGAGCAGCCACGGCAACAACAGCAGGAAGACAACATCGGATACTTGGGCACCGGTCATTTTCATGGCCGCATCTTCAATCTTCAGCTCGCCCATGAAGACGTGCATCCAGTTGAAATAGAAACTCAGCGGCACGCAGATGAGGAACGAGCAAATCATGAACGTGGCGAACGAGCGGTCGCGCATGAGCTTGAGCGCGTCGAGGCCCAGCATGGTGCGGGCGGTGACGGGTGCGCCCGCGCCCTTGGGCGGCGTGTGCGGCAGGGTGAACGAGTAGAGGCCCATCACCAGCGCCGCGCCCGCCGCGAGCTGGAACATCCCGGCGTTGGTCTCGAACTTCAGCGCGCTGACCGTGATGCCCGCCGCAATCCAACCTACGCTGCCCATGAGCATCACCAGCGGGAATTCCTTCGCCGGGTTCTTCGAGTGTGTGAGCGTGAGCGCGTTCGTCAGCCCGTGTCCCGCCATGTAGCTGATCGTGTAGGCGATGAGCACCGGATAAAAATGTCCGAAGGTGGTCAGTGTCGAAACGTAGTAGAGCAG
>CAMBZO010000087.1 GCA_945872195.1 Akkermansia muciniphila
ACGCCGCGCCGGTGGAGAAACTCCATGAGCCGGGGCAGGTCGGCTTCCGTGAAGTTGTGCGCGCGCATCCGAGCGTTGAAGCGGTCGAGACCGAAGTAGATCGCGTCCGCACCGTTCTCGACTGCGGCCTTGGCACATTCCCAATCGCCAGCGGGAGCGAGAAGCTCGGGCAACACAGCAGCCGCGCCGGTGGGGACGGGCGGTTGCGGGGCGGAGCCGGGAACTGGCTGGGATGCGGTGGACACTGGAAAATCGCCGACGTGGACACGCTATGGCGGGGCAACAGGAGCGTCGAGCTTCGTTGCGCGCCGTCGGGCGGCACGCAAGAGTTGCCTGCGGTCTTTACCGGATGCTCAGAGGCTTGCCAGCCGGGGGCGGGCTGCTAGCTTGCCAGCGTGCGCCGTTTCTTCACCCCGCTCTGCGTGCGACTCTACGCGTTGCTCGCGTTGTTTCTCGCACTCTTCTACGCGTGGCCCCACGTGTTGCGCAGCGAGTGGAACCGCGAGCGGCTTTACCGGCAGTTGCTCAGTGGCAACAACAAGGAACGCCTTGCTGCCGGAGAGCAGCTCGCGGCCCACGGCGGGCGTGAGCAGCTCCAGCGGGCGTTGCAGTCCGACTCCGCCTCCATCCGCACGGTGGCGATCAGCGCGCTGTTCGACATCTGGGTAGCGCAGGAAGGCGAGGAGGCGGCGTTGCTCCTGCAGGTGGCGGGAAATTCCATTGAGCAGAAGAACATCCGTGGCGCGTTGAACCACCTCACGCGGCTCACACGCATGCATCCGTTTTTCGCCGAGGGCTGGAACCGCCGCGCCACGCTCCTGTGGCAGCTCGGCCAGGTGGAACAATCCCTTGCCGACTGCCGCAAGGCCGTGCTGCTGGACCCCGATCACTTCGGCGCGTGGCAGGGCATGGGCCTCTGCCAAGTGAGGCTCGGGGATCTCTCCGCTGCACAGAAGGCCTTCCAGCAGGCGCTCCGGCTCATCCCGCACGACCGGCAGACGCAGCGTTATCTCCGCTGGGCCGAGGACACGCTTAAGCGCGAAAAGCTGAGGCAGCCCACGCAGCCAGAGCCGATGGGTGAGCTGGTCTGACCCTCGGTGTGCCTGCGAGGGCTGGCACTGGAATTCTCTGCTTCCCAAGCCGGGGCGATTTTCTAAGCTGCCGCAATCATCGCATGAAACGACTTCTACTCCTCGCCACCTTCGTCCTCACCACCACCGTTGCTGTCCTCGCTGCTGACGCGCCGCGCAAGCTCATCATCATCGCCGGTAAGCCCAGCCACGGGCCGCTGGCGCACGAGTTCCGCGCTGGCTCCCTCTTGCTGGAGAAATGTCTGCAAGGCGTGCCCGGCCTCAGCGTCGAGGTCCACACCAACGGATGGGTGAGCGATGAAAAAGTCCTCGCTGGCGCGGACGCGGTGGTCATTTACGCGGATGGCGGCGGTGGCCATCCCGCTGTGCAGGGCAACCACAAGGAAACCATCGCCGCACTCATCAATCGCGGAGTCGGCTTCGGCTGCATGCACTACGGCGTCGAGGTGGTGCCGGGGCAGGCGGGCGCGGAGTTCAATGACTGGCTCGGCGGCCACTACGCGAAGGACCTCTCGGTGAATCCGATGTGGGAGCCGGACTATCAGAAGTTCCCCGAGCACCCCATCACGCGCGGCGTGAAGCCGTTCACGACGAAGGATGAATGGTATTTCAACATCCAGTTCCGCGACGGCATGGCGGGCGTGAAGCCCATCCTCGTGGCCAAGCCCAGCGACGCGACGCGCGACGGCCCCTACGTTTATCCGCGCGGTCCGTATCCCCACATCCAAGCCGCGAAAGGGCGCGACGAAACCATGATGTGGACTTACGAACGGCCCGGTGGCGGGCGCAGCTTCGGCTTCACCGGCGGACATTTTCATCTCAACTGGGGCAACGACAACCAGCGCAAGGTCGTCCTCAACGCCCTGCTCTGGCTGGCGAAAGTCGAAGTGCCTAAGAACGGCGTCGAGTCCAAAGTCTCGCAGGAAGAACTCATGGCAAACCTTGACCCCAAAGGCGCGCCCAAGCCCGCGCCACCGAAGAAGGTGGAGCCGAAGGCGGACAAGTAAGCCGCGCAGACACTGTGAAGTTCCCCTTCAACCGTCCGTCGAAGTCAGCCGTATGAAAACCCAACTCACCCTGACCGCCGCACTTCTCTGCGCCGCTCTCCCCGTCTTTGCCGCCGACGCGCCGAAGGAAAAAACCAAAGCGGACGCCAAAGCCGTCGCTGCCGCCGCGCCCGATCGCGACTCCGCCAACGCCCTCGCCGGCCTCGACGCCGGCACTGGCCTTAAGGCCCAACTCTTCGCTGCCGAACCGCTGCTCCTCAGCCCCTCGAACGTCGAGGTGGACCACTTGGGCCGCATCTGGGTTTGCGAGGTGGTGAACTATCGCGGCCGCAAGGGCAGCCGCCCCGAGGGCGACCGCATCATCGTCCTCGAAGACACCGATGGCGATGGCAAGGCTGACAAGCAAATCGTCTTCTACCAGGGCACCGACATTGATTCCGCGCTCGGCATCTGCGTGCTCCCCAGCCTCGACGGCAAGTCCACCAAGGTCATCGTTTCCTGCGCGCCCAACGTCTTCATCTTCACCGACACGGACGGCGACTTGAAGTCTGACAAGAAGGAGCTGCTCTTCACCAAGGTCGGTCAGCCGCAGCATGACCACTCGACGCACGCGTTCGTCTTCGGCCCCGACGGCAAGCTCTACTGGAACTTCGGCAACACCGGTAAAGGCATCTCCGACAAGGACGGCAACCCCATCGTGGACCTCGCCGGCAATACCGTGAACGACGGCGGCAAACCCTACCGCCAGGGCATGGCCTTCCGCTGCAACCCCGACGGCTCGCAGCTCGAAGTCCTCGGCCACAACTTCCGCAACAACTACGAGGTCTCCGTGGACTCCTTCGGCACGCTCTGGCAGTCCGACAACGACGACGACGGCAACAAGTCCGTCCGCATCAACTACGTCATGGAGTTCGGCAACTACGGCTACGTGGATGAACTGACCGGCGCGGGATGGAGCACCGCTTGGAAGAAAGCCAACGAGAAGACCAAGGTCTCCGACGACGAAAAACCCCGCTACCACTGGCACCTCGACGACCCCGGCGTGATGCCCACGATGCTCGTCACCGGCGCTGGCTCGCCCACGGGCATCGCGATCTATGAAGGCGACTTGCTCCCCGCGCCCTTCCGCAATCAAGTCATCCACTGCGACGCCGGGCCGAACGTGGTGCGCGCGTATCCCGCGAAGACCTCCGGCGCGGGCTACACCGCGAGCATCGCCCCGGTGCTCACCGGCACGCGCGACAAGTGGTTCCGCCCCGCCGACGTGTGCGTCGCGCCGGACGGCTCGCTCATCGTCGCCGATTGGTATGACCCCGGTGTCGGCGGCCACGCGATGGGCGACCTCACGCGCGGTCGCATCTTCCGTGTGACCGTGCCCGGCGCGGAGAAATACACCGTGCCGAAGCTCGACCTTACCACGCCCGCCGGAGCCGTGGCCGCGCTGAAGAGCCCGAACCTGACCGCGCGTTACCTCGGCTACACCGCGCTCAAAGCCTCCGGCGCGAAGGGCGAAGCCGAGCTGGTGAAACTCTTCAAGAGTGACAACGCCCGTCACCGCGCCCGCGCTCTGTGGCTGCTCGCGCAATTGCCCAACGGCAAGACTCACCTCGCCGGTGCCTTGAAGGACAAGGACGCGGACATCCGCATCACCGCCTTGCGCGCCGCTCGCCGCTACAACCTCGACGCCCACGCCGCCACCGTGCAGCTCATCAGCGACAGCTCACCCGCCGTCCGCCGCGAGTGCGCCATTGCCCTACGCCACAGCAAGGCCAGCGAGGCCCCCGCGCTCTGGACCAAGCTCGCGCAACAATACGACGGGAAGGACCGCTGGTATCTCGAGGCCCTCGGCCTCGCCGCAGACCGGAATGAAGCCGCGACGTTCGCCGCGTGGCAGGCTGCATCTGGTGCAAACTGGAACACGCCCGCCGGCCGCGACATCGTCTGGCGCAGCCGCACGCCGGCTGCCGCCCCGTTGTTGAGCAAGCTCGTGCTCGACGCGAAGACTTCGACTGAGGACAAAGCCCGTTTCCTCCGCGCGCTGGACTTCATCCCCAAGTGCAAGGAGAAGGACGACGCGCTCGCTGCTATCGCGCTCGGAGCGCTGTAACCGTTCATCTGACAAAGTAAAAAGGCCCGGCATCATTGCCGGGCCTTTCGCTTTCTGAGTTCGCTGAACTAAGCGAATGTCGTGGGCGAGGCTCCGCCGAGGCCCCCATGGACTACGCGACCGAAATATCCCGTGCGCGGACGGCGGCCGGATTCGTCTGCCCCAGCGTCGCGAGAAATCCGCCCGCTTTCGCCAGCGTCTCGTCGTATTCCGCCGCCGCCGCCGAATCCGCCACGATGCCCGCGCCGACGTGGAAGTAAGTTTGCTCCTCGGTCCGCACCGCCGTTCGGATGGTGATGCTCAACTGGCTCTCGCGGTTGAAACCCAGATAGCCGTGGCAGCCGCAGTAAGGCCCGCGCGTCACCGACTCCAGCTCATCAATGATTTCCATCGCGCGGAACTTCGGCGCGCCCGTGATGCTGCCACCGGGGAAGCAGGACGCGAACGCTGCGAAGTGCGTCACGTCCGCGCGCAGCCGACCCTCGACCGTGCTGACCAAGTGCTGCACCTGCGAGTAGCGTTCCAACCGAACCAGCTCCGGCACTTGCACCGAGCCGTATTCGCAGACGCGCCCGAGGTCGTTGCGGAGCAGGTCGGTGATCATCACCAGCTCGGACATTTCCTTCGCGCTGGTCTGGAGTTCGTAGGTGAGCTGGGCATCGCGCGTCGGGTCGGCGGAGCGCGGGCGGGTGCCCTTGATGGGGCGCGTGGTGATATGCGGGCCGCTGAGGCGAAGGAAAAGTTCCGGTGACGACGATGCGATTTGAAACTCGCCGCAATCCAAGTAAGCCGCGAACGGCGCGGGCGAAACATCCAGCAGCCGCTCGAAGAGTTCCCAGCCGGTGAACTGCGTCGGTGCGCTGAGGCGTTGCGCGAGGTTCACCTGATAAATGTCGCCCGCGCGAATGTAGCGCTGCGCCTGCTCGACCCGCGCGATGAACTGCTCGCGGGTGAAGGTCGAAGCCACGCCGTAGTCGCAACCTTGAGGTTGCGAATCGGTGGCCGTTTCGACGCGCAGGCTGGAGGCTGCGACTGCGTCGGCTAATCGCCCGCGCCACCAGTCCGCTTGCTCCTTTGCCCGCGCTTCGCTGCGCGAGCCGTCCACGTCGAGGCCGGTGGAGACGATCCACGTCTTGCCGAGGCGATGATCGAAGACGACGAGGCTGTCGTGAAAGCCGACGTGGCAGTCGGGCAGCTCAAGATCGTTCACCGCCCGGCGCGGGAGCTTCGGCTCGACGAAGTGTTTCAGGTCGTAGCCCCAGTAGCCGAAGCAGCCGCCGAGCGGGAACGGCAGGTCCACTTCGTCGAGCAACTCGTAGCGCGACATCAGTTCGTCCAGCACGCGCCACGGATTTCCAAAGCGGGTCTGGGTGCTGGCGTCTGGGGTCTGGGGCGTGGTGAGTTCGCAGCGGGTGTCGAACGAGCGGAAGGTCAGGAACGGGCGTGCGGCGACAAACGAGTAGCGCGCGTGCGGCGAATCGAGGCCGGCGCTGCGGAGCAGGACCACGCCCGGTTCTCCGGCCAGCGAGGCCGCCAGCGCCTCGGGCGAGGAACTGAAATCCACTTCGACAAGCAGCGGTGTCTTCATGCGCAGCGGCGCGGAGTCTGCGCGCCTGCGGGATGCAATGCAACCGGGTGAAAGACGATGCCGCTACAGATGCTCGCCGGCCAGCAGGTCCGTTTCCTTCAAGGCGAGTTGGAACGGCTCCAGAGACATTGGGCGGTCGTGTCCAAGGAATTCCTCGCAGATGCGGAAGAAATCCTCGCGCGTGGCGACGCGGCGGATTTGGTGGAGGAACTGGCCCTCCGCGTCCACGGCGAGGCCGAGGTAGTTCAAATACTTCTTCATCTTCTGCACCTGCGACGACTCGCGGATGCCGGGTGTGGTGACAGCCTCGTAGAGCGCGCGGATGTAATCGAGCACGTCGCGCCCGCGCGGGACAAAGAGCGGCTCGCCGCGCTGGTGCTGGCGGATTTGGGTGAAGAGCCACGGGTTGCGGATCGCGCCGCGACCGATCATCAACCCGCGCGCGCCGGTGTGTCGTAGCACCTCGGCAGCCTTCGCGGCGGAATACACGTTGCCATTCGCCATTACCGGGCAGGGCATCGCCGCGACCGCGCGCGCGATGTAGTCGTAATGCACCTCGCTGCGATACATCTCCAGCACGGTGCGCGCGTGGACGGTGAGCAGGTCCAGCGAGTGCCGCGCGAAGATGGGCAGCAGTTCATCGAAGACCGCCGGCGAGTCAAAGCCGAGACGCGTCTTCACGGTGAAGGGGATCGTCACCGCCTCGCGCAGAGCGCCGAGGAGGGCGTCCACGCGTTTTGGTTCGCGCAGCAGGCCGCCGCCCGCGCACTTGCGATACACGACCGGCGCGGGGCAGCCGAGGTTCAGGTCAATCGCGGCGATGGGAAGCGTCTGGAGAAACTTCGCCGTGCGGATGAGGGCGGGAATGTCGTTGCCAATCATCTGCGCGATGATGGGCCGGCCGGTGGTGTTTTCCTTGATGGACTGAACAACCCATTTCTCCGGCGTCGAGACGGTGTGGACGCGGAGATACTCGGTCCAGTAAATGTCCGGCCCGCCGTAGCGCGCCATGAGCGTCATGAACGCGAGGTCGGTCACGTCCTGCATCGGCGCGAGCGCGAGGACGGGCGCGGACGAGTGGAGCAAGTCGCGGAGTTGGCTCACTGGAATTGCGGGTGCGCCTGCAATCGCTCCCAAGTCTCGGCGGTGAGCGGGGCTTGGCGATACTTCGGTTCGTGGAGCGGTTCGGCGCTGGTGGAGCGGCGGGCGCGCTCCAGCCACTTGCGGTCAAGTGGTTCGTCGAGCAGCGCGAGGGTGTTGGCAGCGAGCGTGGTTTCATCCTTCTCACCGGTCGCGTGGCCCACGCCGACGTAGAAGCCCGCGAGCAGCCACGTCACGCGCAGCAGCGTGGCGCGCGAGTAGGTGGGCATCGCACACGCGCGTGCAGGGTCGAGGTGACGGAAGAGGCTGGTGAAGAGTGGGAGGGTCCACATCGCCGCGTTCTTCGCGGGGGAGTAGGCATCGAAGAGAATCGCGTGCGGGGCGGGAACGGCGTGCTCGGTGTTGCTCAGCCAAGTCGGGAAGTCACCGACATGGGCGTGCCACGACACGCGTTGCGAGCCGATGGTTTGCTCGGCCTTGCCCGCGGCCAGTAACTCGGCGACGAGCGGCTCGTAGCCACCGAAGTAGCCGAGTTCCTCCCCGTGCTGGAGCGCGAAGCGTAGCGGCTCCAGCGTGTGGTCAAAGCTCACGAGGCGCACCGCGCACGGCAGGTCGTGCGTCGCGCGCAGGACTGTCAGCACGTTCGCCGCCGCACCGAGACCCACGTCCCAAATGACAAACTCGCCCGGGTGCGCGGCGAGCCGCTCGCGCAAGCGGAGCTGCCGCACGTAAAGCGCCTCCGCCTCCGCCACGGGGCCGATGACGGGATGAAACGTCTCCGCCTCCGCGTGGGAGCGGACGCTGCGGACGCCGTTGGCGAGGGTGACGAGACTGTAGCCGGGAGCCGACACGGGGCGGACGGTAGTGCGCATGAGTCAGTGTGGAAACGGGGAAGTTCACCCCTCCACCTGCGGCTCCCAAAAGCAAGCGAGCGCGAAGGCCACTGACATCGCCCAGCTATCGCTTGTCCGGTTACGGACAGCCGGCTTGGAAGCCAGCGCTCCGCCTACTTCGCGAAGGCCGGGCCACCCTTGCGGCCGTAGCTCTCAATGAAGGCCAGCATGTCGAGGAGGTCTTCCTTGCTCAGGCCGTCCACCAAGTTCGCGGGCATGGGCGAAATTTTGGAGAAGTTGCGCCGGGCCAAGTCACTCTTCTTCACGGTGACTTTCGTGTCGGGCTGGAGCTGGTTCGGGACGAGCACGAGCTGGTCGCCGGTTTCGCTCATGAGCCGACCGGTGTGGTCTTCGCCACTCTTGAGCCAGAGGGTGGTGTTCTGGAACTGCTCTGAAACCACCTTGCTCGGGTCAATGATGCTCTCCAACACATCGCGGCGGCTGAAGCGCGCGCTCACCGCCGTCAGGTCGGGGCCGACGCCGCCGCCCTCGACGCCGAAGCGGTGGCAGGCGAGACACTGCGCGTCCACGAAGGCTTGGCGGCCCTTCTCGAAGCTGCGGCCCTTCATCGGTTTGGCCAGGTCCGCCTCGAAGTCCGCCATCGTCCACGCCTTCACGAAGCTGCGCGTCTGCGGCTTGGGGAAGTCGCTCACGCCGCCTTTGCGACCCGACGGGCCGGACGTGAGGCTCGCGACCAGCGGCCCGAACTCGGCCTTCTCGGCGTCGGTCAGGTTGGCCCCGGCTTCTTTGGCGAAGTTCTTGAAGAAGTTGTTGTAGCTCGCGCCGTGGCCGTAGGGCCGGCCGGCTTCCTGAAACCACTTCAACAGGTCGCCCTGATGCGCGGCGGGGGAGCGGTCCTGCGTCCAGTAACCGAAATACTCGCGGCGCTGCTCGGGGGTCC
>CAMBZO010000088.1 GCA_945872195.1 Akkermansia muciniphila
GTCAGCCCGAGCCAGCCCAGCCACGCGCCCAATAACACGGCCAGCAGGGCGGTGGCGGTCGCAATCCAATCCAGCGGTGGGTGGAGATGGGAATGAAGCGCGGCCCCGACGGTCAATGCCACGTCCGCAGCCAGCAACGAGGCGCGCAGAACTACTGGCGACGGCGTGTATGTCGTGGCTCGGAGCGGTTCGCTCGGACGCCCGACGAGGGTGCTCATCCCCGCGCCCAAGCGCGGCACGGCTGAGGTGTGCGTTTCCGTCACCGGGTGCGGGCTTGGTGCGCCGTTGCCGTGGAGCAGTTCGCCCAGACCTTTTCCCAAAGCAGGTTTTGCCACGCGCAGAGGCTGTAGGTGGGCCGGGGCCGGGGCAACGCAAAGTTGTTCACAGTGCGTCTTGAGGGGCTACTCGGTGTTCAGTCGCATGACTTGGAACTGACCACGGATCCCTTCACCTGACTAAGCGATCCGCATCGTGAGCCCGCCGTCAATCGTCACCGTGTCGCCGGTGATGTAGTCGTTCTTCACCAGCATGAGGATGACATCGGCCACCTGCTCAGGCGTGCCTTCGCGCTTGAGCGGGATGCGCTGCTCGAGGTTCAGCTTCTTTTGCTCCGCCGACATCTTTTCGTGGAAGCGCGTCCGCACCACGCCGGGCGCGACGCAGTTGATGCGGATGTTGTCCGGCGCGAACTCGCGCGCCAGCCCGCGCGTGATGTGGGGAATCGCGCCCTTCACTGCCTGATACGCAATGTGGCTGGGCGTGGCGAGCTTCCCGGCGGTCGAGGAGATGAGGATGATCGCGCCCTCCCGCTTGGGACGCATCAAAGGAATCGCCGCCCGGCAGAGATAGAAAATCGCATGGACGTGAACATCGAATCCGCTGTGCCACGCCTCGGGCGTCAGCTCCAGCAAGCCACCGTTCACCGGCCCGCCGGCGGAGTGAACCAGCACGTCCACGCCGCCCAGTCGCTGGGCCGTTTCCTCCACGCATCGCGTGGCGTCGGCGGGCTTGGCGCAGTCGGCGAGAATGAGTTCGCAGCGGCGACCGAGCGCCTGAATCACCGCGCGCGTCTGTCGCGCCTCGTCATCGTCCGTGCGTCCGACGAGGGCGACATCCGCGCCAGCCTTCGCCAGCGCAATCGCCGCCGCCGCTCCGATGCCACGTGTGCCGCCCGTGACCAGACCGACTTTTCCTTCGAGTTGCATAAAGTAGGTAGTTGTTGAGACCGCCGCGCTTGGTGCCGTTGTGGACAAGGAGAGTCAACTGCAAATCCCAGCGCAACCCGGCTACAGCACGTTCAACGGCACGTCATCAAAGGAGCGGCCCGGGCGTGACTGCTCCTTTGGAGCGATTGCTTCCACCGTCGGTCCCGTCGTCAGTGCGGGCATCGGCTCGACCGTTTCGCCGTTCGCGAGCACCACTTGGATATTCCGGTTCCGGAGCAAGGAGAGGAAACTTTCCGGCGCACCGGGGTCGGTCACCACCACATCAATCACGTCCAGCTCGCACAGCTTGGAAATGGACTGGCGACCGAATTTGGTGGAATCCACGCACAAGATCACCCGCCGGGCGGCACTGATCATAGCGCGCTGAATCTCGATCAACAGGCCGTGCGAGTTGGAAACGCCCTCTTCCGTGACCCCGCCGCAGCTTAAGATGGCCACGTCGGCCCTCAACTTGGTGAAGGCTTCCACCGCCAGCGGCCCCACGAGCACGCCGAGCTTCGGGTAAATGACGCCGCCGCTGACCACGACCTCAAGCCGACTGGACGCGGAGAAGTGGTTCGCGACCGGCAGGGAATTGGTGATGATGTGCGGCGTCTTCGCCTCCAACTGCACCGCTACATGGTAGCAGGTCGTCCCAGCGTCAATGATGACCGTCTGATTCGGCGGTATCAGGCTGGCACAGGCCCGCCCGATGGCTTCCTTTTGGGCTAGTTGATGCGTGTCCCGGGTGCTGAAGGTGTATTCGTCCGACTTGGGGTTCGTCAGCCGCGCGCCGCCGTGCGTCCGGCAGACCAATCCCCGTGACTCCATCAGGCTCACGTCCCGACGGACGGTAGAAACGGAGGCATCCACCAACTCCGAAAGCTCTTCAAGCGAGGCGAACTCCACCTTGAGGAGATGCTCCTCGATTCGCTTTTGTCGCTCTTCCAGCTGCATGGTTCCAACAACGTGGAAGAGATTGGAAGAACTTGCAAGAATATGTTTGACAATAATCCAAACTCTGTCACAACTGCGCCAGAAATGTCTGCGACAGTTCAATCGCCTCCGCATCGGGCCGTCATCGAGCACATGGTCCGGCAATCGGTTTACGCCCGCTTGGGCAAGCTGCTTCCGACCACCGCTGCCGCGCCCAACCCGCTCTTGGTGAATGTCAGTGCCCGCCACTGCCACCTCACGCAAGACGCGGTCGAAGCGCTTTTCGGCAAGGGCCACAAACTCTCAGTTCACAAGTGGCTCTACATGGACGGCCAGTTCGCCGCGAAGGAGACCGTGACGCTCGTCGGTCCGCGCAGCCGCATTATCTCGAACCTCCGTATTCTCGGCCCCTGTCGGAACTTGAATCAGGTCGAACTGGCTTACACCGACGGCATCGCGCTCGGCTTTGACCTTCCGCTCCGCAGTTCCGGCGACATCAAGGGCACGCTCGGCGGCATGTTGATGGGCCCGGCGGGCTTCTTTGAGCTGGAGCAGGGCATCATCCGCGCGCGGCGGCACGTCCACATGACCCCGGCGGACGCGACTTACTACGGCGTGAAGGCCGGCGACATGATGAAGCTCCGCATCGGCGGGGACTGCGGCCTCGTTCTGAACCAGATGCTCGTCCGCGTGGACCCGGCTTTCAAACTCGAGGTTCACATCGACACCGATGAAGGCAACGCCTGCAACCTCCAGCCAGACACCTCTTGTGAATTGATTAAGTAACTTTGACCCAAAACCTCAAAAGACAGAAAAAAACTATGAGCGAAGCAATCGGAATGATCGAAACCAAGGGATACACCGGCAACATCGAGGCCACTGACGCCATGGCGAAAGCCGCGAACGTCAGCATCGTGAAGACCATCCCCATCGGCGGCGGCCTCATCACGGTGATTTGCCGTGGCGACGTCGCGAGCGTGAAAGCCGCCGTGGACGCCGGCTCCAAGGCCGCTGGCAAAGTCGGCGAACTCGTGGCCGCCCACGTCCTGGCCCGCCCGCACGACGACCTCGTGAAGGCTTTTCTCGGCGAGGCTGCTGCCGCGAAGAAGTAATCACCCAACCCTCAACCAAGAACTCTCAACTCCTCACACATATGGCTCAACAAGCGATTGGAATGATTGAATGCAAGGGTCTCTGCGCGCTCTTCGAAGCGACGGATGCCGCGCTCAAGTCCGCGAACGTCACCTTCACCGGCTGGGAAAAGGTCGGCTCCGGCTACGTGACCGCGTTCTTCCGCGGCGACGTTGCCAGCGTGAAGGCCGCCACCGACGCCGGCGCCGCTGCGGGTGCCCAAGTCGGCTCCATCGTCAGCGTGCAAGTCATCCCCCGCCCCCACGACGACCTCGCGGGCCTCGGCAAGTGGCTCCAGCAGTAATTTACGAACTGCGAATTGCGATTGGCGAGTCCTCGGATTCGCCACGCTGCGGCCCCAGTCTGCGCCGCTCGTAATTCGTAAATCCGAAATCGGAACTTGATGAAAATCCTCATCGCCAACCTCGGCTCGACCTCGCTCAAGTGGCGCTTGTTCGACTTCGCGAGCGGCGCTGAGAAGCTGCTCCACAAAGGCGGCTTTGAGCGGGTGACCGATTATGCCAAGGCGATTGAGGATTGCCTCGCGCAGCTCACGGAAGCCGGAGCCATCGCGAGCGCGAGCGAACTCGCCGCCGTCGGCTTCAAGACCGTCATCGCGAAAGACGTGACCGGCTGCGTGCGGCTCGACGAGCGCGTGCTCGGCGCGATGGAGGCCTACAACGGCCTCGCCCCCGCGCACAACCCGCCCTACATCACCGGTATCCGCCTCTTCGCGCAGCGCGTTCCCGGCGTGCCGCTCATCGGGCTGTTCGAGACCGCGTTCTACCAGTTCGCGCCGGCCGCGATGATGCGCTACGGCGTGCCGGAAACGTGGCACGACCTCGGCATCCGCCGCTGGGGTTTCCACGGCGCGAGCCACAAGTTCATCGCCGAGCGCAGCGCGGAATTGCTCAGCCGTCCCGACGTGGCCCAACGCGCCGCGAACCTCTACGTGGACGGCGGCAAAGCCCCAGTGAACGGCCCGCCGCTTCGCATCATCTCCTGCCATCTCGGCGGCAGTTCGAGCATCACCGGCACGTTGAACGGCGTCGCGATTGGCAACAGCCTCGGCATGAGCCCGCAGTCCGGCCTGCCGCACAATAACCGCGTCGGCGATCTCGACGCGGAGGCCCTGCCCTATGCGGTGAAGTCCCTCGGCATCACCGTCGAGGAAGCCCAGCGCCAGCTCTCCAAGGAAGGCGGACTCAAGGGCCTCAGCGGCGTGTCCAACGACATCCGCGACATCCAAGAAGCCGCCACGAAAGGCAACGCCAAGGCCCAGCTCGCGATTGACGTGTTCATCAGCGAAGCGCGCCGGTGGATTGGCGGCTACTTCCTCCAACTCAACGGAGCCGACGCCCTCGTCTTCACCGCCGGCATCGGCGAGAACCGCGGCGAACTGCGCGCCGCCATCTGCGCGAACCTCGACCAACTCGGCATCGTGCTCGATCCCGCAAAGAACGCCGCCTGCCGCGCCACCGAAGCCCTCATCAGCGCGGACAACTCGCGCGTGAAGGTGCTCGTCATCCCGACAAACGAAGAGTTGGTCGTCGCCCGCGAATCCAAACGCTTCCTCGAAAGCGCCCGCAACTGATTACTCATCACCACTTACTTCCCCACTCAAACCAGCAACCCAAAGAAAAACTATGGCACAACAAGCAATTGGCATGATTGAAACGCGCGGCCTCGTCGCGCTCGTAGAAGCAACGGACGCGATGCTCAAAGCCGCGAACGTCCAACTCGCCGGACCGATGACCCAGGTCGGCAACGCCCTCGTCACCGCCGTCATCGTCGGCGACGTCGCCGCCGTGAAGGCCGCCACCGACGCTGGTGCCCAAGCCGTCAAGGCCATGAAAGGCGAACTCGTCAGCGTCCACGTCATCGCGCGTCCGCACGACGACGTCGAGACCGTGCTGCCCAAGAAGAAGTAAGCTGGAGAAGAGCTGAAGGGGTGAAGAGCGGCTGCCGCCACCCCCTTCACTCTTCAACGATTCAACCCTTTAACCCCTACACTCCATGTTCCTCGCACGCGTTGAAGGCTCGGTCGTCTCCACCAAGAAGGACGCCAACATGAGCGGCCGCAAGCTGCTCCTGCTGCGCCCCCAACTCGTGGACGACAAAGACCCCACCAAGTTTCGTGCGGGGCAAAACACCGTCATCGCCGTGGACACCCTCGGCGCGGGCATCGGCGAACTCGTGATGTTCTGCCAGGGCAGCAGCGCACGCCTCGCTGGCGGACTGCGCGAAGCCCCCGTGGACGCCGTCGTCATCGGCATCGTGGATGTGGTGGATGTGCTCGGGAAAGAAATCTACAACGCGAAAAGTTAGCGCTGCGGTAACCGGACGTGAGCAGCCGGTTCCAGCTTCCTGCCGTGCTCGATTCGTGACCCGGAGAAAACTATGAGTGCAGTGAACGAAACTTTGATCCGCGACGTGGTGGCCGATGTGTTGGCCCGTCTCGGTGGCGTGCCAGCAGCCGCGAAGGCTGCGCCGCCCCAGGCCGCAAAAGCCGACTGTGGTTGCAATGGCAAAGGCCTAGCCGCCTCGCCCGGTGCGCGCGGCAAGTTCGGCGTGTTCGCCGATGCCAACGAAGCCTGCGCCGCCGCGCACGAGTCCTTCCTCCAGCTTCAGAAGGGCGGCATCGCCGCGCGCGTAAAGATCGTCGAGATCGTCAAGGCGATGGCCGAGGCCAACGCGGAAGTGTGGGGCAAGCTCGAACTCGACGAGACGAAGATCGGCCGGCTCGACCACAAGATCGAGAAGCTCAAGATCATCAAGCTCGTCCCCGGCGTGGAGTGGCTCCGGCCCGATGCGCGCAGCGGCGATCACGGCATCACGCTCGAGGAATACACGCCCTTCGGCGTCGTCGGCGCGGTCACGCCGAGCACGCATTCCATTCCCACGTTGAGCGGCAACATCGTGAACATCTGCGCGGCGGGGAACGCCGTCGTGTTCAACCCGCACCCGAGCGCCGCGCGTTGCGCCGCCGTCGCCGTGCGTGCTTACAACGAAGCCATCTTCCGCGAGACTGGCATTGAGAACATCGCCACCATCATCGAGAAGCCCTCGATGGAGAGTTTCAACACGATGTGCAAGCACGAGGCCGTGCGCATCCTGCTCGTCACCGGCGGTCCCGGCGTGGTGAAGGCGGCGATGCAGACCGGCAAGCGCGCCATCTGCGCCGGCCCCGGCAATCCTCCTGTGTATGTGGACGACACCGCGTGCATGAAGCGCGCGGCCAAGGCCATCATCCAGGGCGCGAGCTACGACAACAACCTGCTCTGCATCGGCGAGAAGGAAATCTTCGCGCTGGAGAGCATCGCGGACAAGTTGATGGAGCAGATGTCGCTGAACGGCGCGGTGAAACTCACCAACGCCCAACTCGACGCGCTTACAAAGGCCGCGTTCACCATCACTCCCGGTCAGGGCGGCGGTTGCGGCCACGCGGCGGTGAACAAGGATTTCATCGGCAAGGACCCCATCGTCCTCGCGCGCGCAGCGGGCGTGAACATTCCGGCCGGCACACAACTTCTCTTCGCCGAGACGGGCGCGGACCATCCCTTCGTTGTCGAAGAGCAGATGATGCCCTTCGTGCCCATCACCCGCGTGAGGAACTTGGAGGAAGGTGTCGCCCGCGCGCTCGAAGCCGAGCACGGCTACAAGCACACGAGCATCATCCACTCGCACGACCTCGAAGCGCTGACCGCCATGGGCCGCTCGCTGGACACGACGCTGTTCATCAAGAACGGCCCGTGCATGGCTGGGCTTGGCCTCGGCGGCGAAGGCTACCTGAGCTTCAGCATCGCCACGCCGACCGGCGAAGGTGTGAGCAACCCGCGCACGTTCACGCGTGTCCGCCGCTGCGTGTTGGTGGACAACTTGCGGATTTACTGAGAAGCCAGAAGCCAGGAGCCAGAATGGAAAACCCAGCGCGCAGCTTCAGAGACTTGGTGGTGTGGCAAAAGGCCCACCAGCTTGTGCTGGCTATTTATCGGCTCACGAAGAGCTTCCCGGCTGATGAACGGTTTGGGCTGACCTCGCAAATCAGGCGGGCAGCCGTGTCGGTTGCGGCCAACGTCGCGGAGGGATTTGCCAAACGCGGCAAGGCCGACAAGGCGCGGTTCTTCAACATCGCCCAAGGCTCGTTGGAGGAAGTTCATTACTACCTCATCCTCGGAAACGACTTGGGCTACGCCGACTGCAACCAACTGTCGGAATCTTACCGCGAAGTCGCCCGCCTGCTGAACGGCTACACCCGCGCGCTCCTGACTCCTAGCTCCTGACTCCTATCCCCATGCTCCTCGCGCGAGTTGAAGGCAATGTGGTCGCCACCCGGAAGCATCCGAGCTTCGAGGGTTGGCGGCTCGTCATTTGCCAGCCGATCAACAACGCAGGCGAACCCGAAGGCTCGCCGCAGATCGCCATCGACGCGCACGGGGCCGGCATGCACCAGCGCGTGGTGATCTCCTCCGACGGTGCGGCAGCGCGCAAACTTGTTGGCAGCGAGAAAAGTCCGGTGCGCTGGCTGATCGCCGGCATCGTGGACGAACACGAACCGGGGGTGCCGGTGTGAAACTCGGCTCCGTCATCGGTCGCGTCACACTGGCCAAGTCCCTGCCTGAACTCACGGGCGCGCGTTGGCTCATCGTCTCGCCGTTCACGCGCGAGCATTTCCAGCGCGGCTCCGAGTCGCTGGCGGGCGTGAGCAAGGATCCGAGCCTCGTGGTTTACGACAGCCTCGGCGGCGGCGTGGGCCAGACCATCGGCTATGTCGAAGGCCGCGAGGCGGCGCAGCCTTTTGAAACTCCCCCGCCCATCGACGCGATCAACGCCGCGCTGGTGGATGACATTTTCTACAATCCATTTTAACCCATGAGCAACGTTCTCACCGCTAAAGACATCGAAGCCATCATCGCCAAGGGTGGCGACCTCACCGCCGCCGCCAACGACGCGATCCTCACGCCCTCCGCGCGCGATGCGATCCGCGATCACGCCAACGCCCAGCGCCGTGAAAGCTCGATTCCCTCCGGGACCACGAGCGCGCCCGGCAAGCCGCTCACCTCGAAGTCCTCGAAGGCGGAACTCGAAGCCTATTTCAACTCCCCCGCCGCGCACGCGCTCAAGGAGCAACTCTGCGACATCGGCCGCCGCCTGTGGGGCCGCGCCTACGTGGACGGCAACGGCGGCAACATCGCCATCAAGGTCGGCGAGGACATCGCGATCTGCACGCCCACGCTCGTGAGCAAGGGCTTCATGAAGCCGGAGGACATGTGCCTCGTGGACTTCGAGGGCAACCAACTCGCCGGTGTGAAACGCCGCACGAGCGAGATTCTCATGCACTTGGAGATAATGAAGCGCCAGCCCAAGGCCGTCGCGACGTGCCACTGCCA
>CAMBZO010000089.1 GCA_945872195.1 Akkermansia muciniphila
CAGGCCACGCCCGACAACCCCGCCGGCATCTGCGGTCCCATCGGCCCCACCGAGCAGTTGCCCCTCGTGGCGCGCATCGTCAACGAGCTGGGCCTCAAGCTCCACGATGCCCACTTCTGGGGCATGGACGAATGGGTCATTGACGGGAAGGAAGCCGCCGTCACGCACCCGCTCTCCTTCGAGAAGTGCGACCGGGAAATGTGTTTCAACCGCATTGAGCGCAAGCTCGCGATGCCCGATGCCAATATGCACTTCCCCCAAGCCGACACCCGCGCCTACCGCGCCACATGGAACGCCGGCGTCCGCTGCTGCGTCATGCAAGGCGGTCAGGGCGACATCAAACACTGGGCTTTCAACGACCCGCTCCCCCGCACGGGCAAATACAAAGACGCTCCCCCCAGCGCAGCCGATTACCGCAAGCTCGCCACGCGCGTCGTGAACCTGCACCCCGTGACCATCGCGCAGAACGCGCGCACCAGCGGCGGCGGCAACGTCAGCTTGGTCCCCAAACAAGCCATCACCGTCGGCCCGGTCGAGACTTGGCTGGCGGAGAAAGTCTCCATCTGGCACGCGGGCTGTCACGACAACCCCTTTGGGCAGCGCCTGACCGCCTACATGATCGCCCACCGCATCGTGGACAGCGCCGTCCCCATGTCCCTCCTCGCCGACCACCCGAACGTGCAGTTCAACTACTACCGCAAAGGCATCGGCTCGTGCGCCGTGGAGATGCACTGAGATCTGTTTTTGCCACGGATGAAACACGGATGTAACACGGAGGGGAACCGCGTTACTTCCAGCTCCCTATCCGTGTTCTGTCCGTGTTTCATCCGTGGCTAAAACGCCCCGCCCCTGACTCCTCACAGGCACATGTGCGATACGGGATCGCGCCAATCGCGGCGGCCTCAAACAAGGACCAGCGCAATCGCCGCCATCATCAACAACGCGCCAGCCAGTCGCCAGCGCAGCACCGCCGCGCCGAGGTGCTGCTCGCGGTTGCTGAACCAATGCCCGATGGCCCACACCGCCACCACGCTCCAAAGGCCGCGCGAGCTGTAGATCACGTTCGCAGTCGTCGCCTCACCGAAGCCCGCGATGGCGCTGACGAACACGAGCGATTGCAGCCCGATGAACACGCACGCGCCCAGCAGCCACGGCCACGCCGCCCGCGGCACTTCGCGCAAGGGCCCGTGGAAGAAGGGCACAAACGCGAAGCTGAAGAGCGCGACGCATCCCAGCATCACCGGCAGGAACCGCCCCAGCCCCCACACCGGCGACCACTTCTGCACGAGCACATCGAAGATCGCGAACATCGTGGCCGAGCAGGCGGAGTAGAGGATGGTCTGGCCGACGTGATGGCGCGGTGTGCCGGCGGTGCGGTTCAGCAACGCGATGGCGAGCGAGCTCAAGCCCGCCGCGACCCACAGCTTCACGGACACGTCGGACTCAATCAGCAGGGTGGTGAAGACGGCGACCATGATTATTTTCAAGCCCATGACCGGGGTCGCCACGGAGACATCGCCGTGCTGGAGGGCGATGAAGTTGAACAACTGTCCGAGCAGGTAGAACACGGCGACCAGCGCTGGCTGCCAGAGCAGGTCAGCGTGGAACGTGCCGCCGAAAGGCAGAAGGAGCGCGAAGAGCGCGGCGGAGATGAGGTTCGAGAGGAAGGCCGTGCGCCAGACGCCGACGCCCAGCTCCGACGAGCGCTTCGCCAGCAGCGCGCCGCCGACGTAGATCAGCGCTGCCACGAGCGGCAGCACCAAGGGCAGGACGGACTTCATCCTCCAACCGCCTTAAAGTTGACTCTCATCTCCGAAAACTCTGCCGACGGAGCGCCCGCCCCGGCAACTCCATATCACTTCGCTGCGGGCGCGGGGCGGCTCTTGTATTTGTCGTAAAGCCGGGTGTGTCGGCTGTCGAGCGAGACTTCACGGCCGGCAATCCACATCCGCTTCACGTTCGCGCGGAGATCGAGAATGTGCCCGTCGCTGGCGAAGAAGGTGGCGTCCTTCGCGGCTTCGATCGAGCCGAGCTGGGCATCAATGCCGAGCACTTGCGCAGGGTAGAGGGTCAAGCCCTTGAGCGCCTCCGCCTCCGGCAATCCGAAGGCCACGGCCTGCGCGGCCGAGTATGGCGTGTTGCGTGCAAAGGTCGCGTTGCTCGCGCCGGAGCCTTCGCTGAAGAGCACTTTCACACCGGCCTTGTGCAAGGTCGCCGCGCCCTTGAACTGCGCGTCGTAAGCGTCGGTGTCCCGCGCGGGCTGATCGAAGGTGGACTCGAAGATGACGGGGACTTTCTTGGCAGCGAGCTCCTCGGCGACGCGCCAAGCGTCGCGCCCACCGGCGATGGCGATTTTGTATTTGCGCGACTCAGCCCACGCGAGCGCGGCCTTGATCTGGCGCACGTCCTCGGCGTGAACAATGAGCGGCAGCTCGCCGCGGACAACCGGGAGCATCGCTTCCCACGCGGGCACCTTCGCCGCCGCCTTGCCGTCCTTGGGTGCGATGCCTCGCGCGTTCGCGTAGGCGTGCGCCTCGGCGAAAAAGCCGTCGAGGTCCTGCACGCGCTTGGCGCGTTCCTTCGACTGGTCGTCAGGCGACTTGGCCTTGGAGCCGCCCGCGAATTCCTTGGGCGTCACGTTCAAACTCATCGCGGGCCAGAAGACGTGCAGCGCGACGGGAGCCTTGACGGTCATCTCCTCCGTCGTCCAACCGGCGAGCGAGATAACGCCCGACTGCCCGCTGACCATTCCGCCCAGCGGCAGCACGAGCGCGTGAGTGATGCCGTTGGCGCGTGTGACGGGGATGAGTTCTGAATCGGGGTTCACGGCCAGCCACGCGCGCACGTCCGGGGTGAAGGAACCGGTCTCCGTCGTGTCCTGTGTGGCGCGGACGGCGGTAATCTCAGTCAGGCCGAGCGAGCTGGTGGGCAGGATGAGGCCGGGGAAAAGGTGCAGTCCCTTCAAATCCACCGTGCGGTCTGGCTGGGTGGCGGGCGCGGCCTTGGAAACGGAAAGTATCTTCACACCCCGCGTCAGCACGAAGCCGGGCGCGAGCGTCTCCCCGGAGACGGTGTGAACCGTCGCGCCGGAGTAGAGCACGGTTTCGTCGGCCTTCCACGGGGCCAGCAACGCCTTGCTCTGGGGGAGAAGCTGCTGCGCTACGACTTGGGCAACGGTGGTCTTGAGCAGCGCGAACACTGCGGCAAGGCAGATTAAAACGGACTTTGAAGCGGACATCCCCGCCTTTATGGCGGCAACAACGACCAAGTTCAAGGGGCGCGTCCAAAGCCTATATCTGAGTCCATATCTGAGCCCTTGACTCCAACAGTGGATGTAACCATATTTGCCGGCTCTTTTCCGGCGAGAAAAGCCGGAGCGCATCTGACCGACCCTATGTCAAAGACTAAGACCCCAAAGCCCACCGTCAAAAAAAGCGGCGCCGTCAAACCCGCCGCCAAGCCCGCCGTCAAACCCGCCGTCAAGCCCGCCGTCAAGCCCGCCGCCAAGCCCGCCGCCAAGCCCGCCGTCAAGCCCACCGCCAAGCCTGCAGCAGCTCCGCGCACGCCAGCCAAGCCGGAAAAAGGTGTTTCCCCGGCCAAGTCATTGCCAGCCAAACCCCTAGTTTCCACCCTCCCACGGGCAGGTGCCAAACCGGTTCCGGCAGGCGAAAACGTTGCCGGCGTTACGGCAATCACCGAGCCCTTCAAGAGCCTGGCCGGGGTGGATTTGACGGAGAAGGTCAAGGAGTTGGTGCGCCTCGCCCAAGAGCAGGGGTATCTCACCTACGGTGACATCAACGACGCGTTGCCCGACAGCATCGTCACGCCGGATGACCTAGACGAGATTTACAGCAAGCTCCGCAACCTCGAGATCGAGATCGTGGATCAGGCCGAGGTGGACCGCGTCAAGCAGCCCGAGCCGGAGGAGGAGCCGGAAGACAAGAGCCGGCTCGATATCTTGGACGACCCGGTTCGCATGTATCTCAAGCAGATGGGGCAGGTGCAGCTGCTGACCCGCGAGCAGGAGGTCGAAATCTCCAAGCGCATCGAGGATGCCGAGAACGAGGTCAAGCGCATCATCTACAGCTTCGGGTTTTCCGGCAAAGAGCACATCGCGCTCGCCGAGAAGCTCATCTCCGAGCCCCCGAAGGAGCGCTTCGACCGCGTCATCATCGACAAGAAAATCGAGAGCCGGGAAAACCACCTCAAGGCCCTGCGCAAGCTGGTGAAGGAAGTCCGCGGGCAGGACCAGACGGTGGACGAACACTACGCCGCGTGGCAGCACCCCCCGAACAAGGCGAAGAAGGATAAGGAGCACGCCGCCTTCAAGAAGACGGACGAGAAGCTCCAGCGGGCGTTCCCGAAGTTCTTCTACAAGCAGAAGGTCATCGAGGAAATGGCACTCGTCGCCGAGAACATCCACGACAAAATCCAGGTGAGCCTGCGCGCCATCGAGGAGGTCGAGTCGCACCGCAAGTCTGCCCAGACGCAGTCCATCGCCGATGGCGAGCGCAAGAAGATCAAGGCATTGGAAGAGTTCGTCCGGATGCCTTACGCGGACTACCTCATCGCCTACAAGCAGCTCCTGCATTTCTCGGCGAAGGCTCTTCAGGCCAAGACCGAGATGGTCGAGGCCAACCTCCGCCTCGTCATCTCCATCGCGAAGAAATACACGAACCGCGGCCTCTCGTTCCTCGACCTGATTCAGGAAGGCAACATGGGCCTGATGAAGGCGGTCGAGAAGTTCGAGTATCGCCGCGGCTACAAGTTCTCGACCTACGCGACGTGGTGGATCCGCCAGGCCATCACCCGGTCCATCGCCGATCAGGCCCGCACCATCCGCATCCCGGTGCACATGATCGAGACGATTAACAAACTCATGCGCGTGCAGAAGCAGCTCGTGCAGGACTTCGGCCGCGAGTCGACGCCCGAGGAGATCGCCGACGAGATGCAGATGCCCGTCGAGCGCGTGCGCGCCATCATGAAGATGGCCCAGCAGCCCATCAGCTTGCAGTCCCCCGTCGGCGACAGCGAAGACACGAACTTCGGTGACTTCATCGAGGACAAGTCCGCCGAGAACCCCTCCGACATGACCAGCTACGCGCTGCTCAAGGACAAGCTGGCCGACGTGCTCGACTCACTCACGGAACGCGAACGCCGCGTGCTCGAACTCCGCTTCGGCCTCGCCGACGGCTACAGCCGCACGCTTGAAGAGGTCGGCAAGCAGTTCAAGGTCACGCGCGAGCGCATCCGCCAGATCGAGGCCAAGGCGCTGCGCAAGATGCGCCACCCGACGCGTCTCCGTCAGTTGCAGGGTTTCATCGACACCGAGGAACTCGGTCTCCGTCCGCCGCCGCCGGCCGGTGGCCCGGTGGTGGCCGCGTAAACTCGGGTCTCAATAACTTCACGCAGCGCCGGCCTTGGGCCGGCGCTTTTTTTTCCTTCAGCGATGCGGCAGCTCGAAGCCCCGCGATTCGACTCGGAGTGCCTTCCCTTCAGTTCCACTGCCCGCCACGAGCGCACGCAGCCCCTCACGCAACCGCAGCACTTGCTCAAACTCATCTGCTCCCAGCGTGAGCAGCATGGTGGAGAGAGCGTCACTCTCCGTGGCAGAGGGCAGCACGATGGCGGCGAGTAGCGCTCCTTCCGTCGGCTGACCGGTGCGCGGGTCAATGACGTGGCCGTAGCTCTTGTCTGCAGCGGTAAAGGACTTACCCCAGACGGCGGAGACGGAGAGGGCTTGGTCGCGCAGGGAGACCGTGGCCAGCGGGGCGGAGGAATTGCGAATTGGGAATTGTGAATTGCGAATGATTCCGGCGTCGCGCGCGGCGGGGTGTTCGATGCCGATCTTCCAACCGTCCGCGTCCGGCGGTGCGCCAATCGCCAGCACCGTGCTCGTGCCGCCGTGCAGCAGCGCGCTGGTCACGCCCGCCTCGCGCAGCAGCTCACCCGCGCGCTCGACGGCGTAACCCTTGCCGATGGAGCCGAGGTCGAGCTGCACACCGGGGCGCGCGAAGCGGACGGTGCTGTCCGCAGCGTTCAACTCCACCAGGTTCATCCCCACGCAGGCCCAGGCTTCGGCGAGCGCTGCTGGCTCGGGCACCCGCCCTTCGCGCGTGTAGAAGCCCCAGCAGCGCATGAGCGGAGCGACGGTGATGTCGAAGGTGCCGCCGGTTTCCTCCGTGAGCCGGCGAGCGTGTTGCAACAGGCGGAATAGCCACGGCGTGACGCGCACGGGTTGGTGCGCAGCCTCCTGGTTCAGCCGGTAAATCTGGCTGGTCGCGCGGAAGTAACTGAGCTCGTCCTCCAGTCGGGTGATTTCATCCAGCGCCTCCTCGCCTGCCGAGCGCAAGGCCGCCTCGTCCCCGCCGTGCAGGACGAGTTCAAACCGCGTGGCCATCGCGTGCCGGGCGAGCGTGACGGTGGTCATGGCACCAGGAATTTAGCCACGGATGAAACACGGATGAAACACAGATTCAGGAAGGGATTTATGAGGCGGGCTGGAAGGCCGGAGGAAGACAGCATACGCAGCGCGTTTTTCTCTCCTGCATTCCTGCCCTCCTTATAAAAAAACCGGCCCCGCGTCGCCGCGAGGCCGGTTCGTGAGAGGGTTATCTTCCTCGCTCAGGACAGCGGCACGCTGCCGTAGGTGATCGGCTTGACTTCCTTGCCGGAGCCGTCGGTGACCTTGCGGGTCTTCGCATCGAAATTGCACATGATGCTCATGCGCTCGGACATCTCGGCGAGCGAGATGACAGTCTGCACCTTGGTGGCCAAGTCAATGCCCGCGTTGGGCTGCTTGTTGGCGCGGATGCTGTCGAACCAGTTCTTGTGGTGATTGGGCAGGTTCTCGCCGGGGAAGGACGGGCTGGTGTAGGGGTCGATCTCCTCGGCGAAGGCGCGCTGCGGCTTCAACTCCACCTTGTTGCCCGCCATCGTGAGGTTGGCCTTGTGGCCGCGGATCATCTCCTGCGAACCCTCCTCGTTCACCGTGCTGCTGGTGATGTGCATGACCATGCCGCTGGGGAACTCGGCGATGAGTTGAACAATCTCCGGAACGTCGCGCTCCGGCGTGTTGGGGGTGTGCTTGTCGGTGTGGAGGGCCTTGTTGCCGACGCACGCGACACGGGTTGGGAATTCCGGGTTGCCAGTGGCGAGCATGTATGGATGCAGCTTGTGCGGGAACAAGTCGCCGAGCAGCCCCGAGCAATAGGGGTAATACTTACGCCAGCGGAAGTAGTGGTCCGCGTTGAAATCCACCTTCTTGCCCACGTGGCCCATCCATGTTTTCCAGTCCGTGTCCCCGGGCGTGCACCAAGTCTGGATGGCGTAGTTCCATTCACCCTTGGGGTTGTTGCGCATGTAAGAGCCCTGCGACATAACGACCGGGCCAATTTTGCCGGCCTGTATCAGGCGCGCGGCTTCATGCCACTTCATGTCCGAGCAGCCCTGCGAGCCCACCTGGAGAATCTTGCCCGTCTTCTTGACGGCGTCGTAAATCTCGAACGCCTCGCTTAGGTAGCGGGTCATCGGCTTCTCGACATAGACGTGCTTGCCGGCGTTGAGCGCGTCCACGGAAATCTTCGTGTGCCAGTGGTCCACCGTGCTGCAGACGATGACGTCAATATCCTTTCGCTCAAGGAGCTTCCGGTAGTCGCCGTAAGTGTCCACCTTCGCGCCGGCGTTGCCGTCCAAAATCTTGGCCTTCGCAAACTCCTGCCGATGCTTCGACACGTCGCAGACGGCGACGGACTGGGTGTTGTTGTCGCCGTGCTTGGGCTTCATCTGGCTGACGTGCGCCATGCCTTGGCCGCCGACGCCGATGTGGCCGATGTTGATGCGGCTGTTCGCGCCGATGACGTTCGCGGACGGCGCTTGGTTCTGGCCATAGACCGGTGTCTTGACGATGCCAGTGGCAGCAACCAACGCGGTGGCGGCGGTGGCGGACTTGATGAACTCGCGACGCGACGCGCCGGAGCCGAGGGAGTTGTTTTCAGTGCTCATAAATGTGTGGTGCTGACGAGGAGCGAAGCTAGCGAGTGGAGCCGAAGGGTCAAGATGCGTTTTGGAAAAACCACCTCTACCGCGACTCAAACCAACTCCTTCATCACCTCATGCTTGTAGTCCACCAGCGGGTGCGGACGACCGGCGAGGTCGGTGAAGGTGGTCTGGTGCGGGTCCAGCCCGAGGTGCTGGTAGAGCGACGCAAAAACTTCGCCGAAGTGGACGCCGCGCTCGGCAATCTCCCCGCCCAGCCGGTCCGTCGCCCCGATGATTTGCCCGGTGCGGAAGCCGCCGCCCGCGAGCAATCCGCCGCCCACCTGCGGCCAGTGGTCGCGGCCCGCTTCCTTGTTGATGATGGGCGTCCGCCCGAACTCGCCCCATGCCACCACCGCCACATCCTTGTCCATGCCCCGGTCGTGCAAGTCCTGCACCAGCGCGGCCATGCCTTGGTCGAAGTAGGGCAGGTGCGTGTTCTTCGCCTCGTTGAAGTTGTCCGAGTGAAAATCCCAGCGCCCGAAGTTCAGCGTCACCACGCGCGCGCCGGCTTCCACGAGGCGGCGGGCCATGAGGAAGTGCTCCATGTTCCGGGGCGCGCCGTCGCCGTAGTT
>CAMBZO010000090.1 GCA_945872195.1 Akkermansia muciniphila
AGGAGGAAGTAAATGCGGTAGTCGCCGCGCACGCGCATGGAGACCTCGATCTGATCAGGAACGCGGAGCAGGGGGTTGAGGCTGCACGTCTGCCGGAGCCAGGTGACGAGGTCGTGATAGAAGGGAAGGCTGCTCATCGTGCCGACGTAGATGGCGCGGCCCTCCCCGAAATTGTTGAGCGTGATAGCGGGCTTGCCAGAGTAGAAGTCCTGCGCGTAGGTGCCGAGAATTTGGCATCCCCGCGGCTCGATGATATCGCACCACAGCCGTGCGCTGTGCAGTCCAGTGGTGGGGAAACCACCTTTGATCGTGATATGATTCTCCTCGCCGGGGGGGAGCGGATCGAACTCGACGACCTTGAGTCCGAACATATCGCTCATCTCATACGGCGGGTCGGTGGCGGCGAGGTTGTTCTCATCCACCAGGCCGGTGTTGAAGGTGCCGACCAGCGTGCCGCCGTTGTGGACGTAGAGGCGGAGGACGTCGGCATCGCCACCCGAGATCATGTGCAGCGAGGGTGCGATGACGACTTTGTATTTTGAGAGGTCGTCGCTCGGGCGCGCGAAGTCCACAAGGATGTTCCGGTCATGGAGCGCGGTGTAATAGAGCTGCACATGCTCGCGCTGGCTGAAGAACTTGTTCGGGCGCATGGGCTGGTCCAGCGCCCAGTCGCTCGCGTGGCTGAGGAGGATTGCCACGTCCGCCTTCACTTGCGTGCCAGCCAGCAGTGGCGCGAGCGTCTGCAACTCTTGGCCCACCTGCATGACCTCCTGAAACATCCGGTTCTTCGCCAGGCCATCGTGCGTCAGCACGCCGCCGTAGAATTTCTCCGGGCCGATGCGCGGCATCCGCCAGTAGAAGTAGAGCAGGCCGGTCGCGCCGCGGGAGATGAGTTGGTAGCTGAAGAGCCTCACCACGCCGGGGCGCACAAGCGAGTTCGCCTCGGCCCATGCGACGTTTCCTGCCTTCTGCTCCATGACCCAAAAGCCCTCGGCCTCGCCGTTCTTCTTCAGCGAGCGGGCGATGTCGATGGTCATCGCGTTCTCAGCGGCGAGGTGGCCGGCGGCGGCGTCGCTGTCCAGCGACACCAAGTCCACCGTCTCGGCGAGGTCGAAGTTGTCGATCTGCGTCGCGTAGGGGCGGATGGTGGTGGTGGTGGGAATCTTCGGCGTGATCTCGCGCAGAATATCCACCTGCATGCGGATGAAGGCCACGCACGTGTCGCTGGAAAAGCGCCGCCAGTCCGTGATGAGCGCCGGGTTGTGCGCGGAGGGCGTAGGCAGCGGCAGGGGGACTTCCTCATACGAGTTGACCACCTGGCCCCAGAAGCGCAGGCCCATCGCCTCGTTAAGCTTGTCCACCGTCTCGTATTTCGCCTTGAGCCACGCGATCCAGTCGCGCCTCGTCTCCGGGTTGAAGGCGTATTCGGTGTTGTGCCGGCCCACGCCGTTGTCGATCTGCCACGCCACCATGTCGGGATGGTCGCCAAGTGATTCCGCCATCGCGCGCACAAACTTCTTGGAATAGTCCCAGTAGATGTCGCTGTTCATGCAGTAGGCGCGCCGCGTGCCCTCATGACGCGGTTGCCCAGTCTCATCGAGCGGGAGAATCTCCGGGTGCTTCTTCAGCAGCCAAACCGGTGGCGCAGCGGTGGGTGTGGCCAGCACGATTTTGACGCCGTGCTGGGCGAAGACGTCCATCGCCCGGCGCAGCCATGCGAAATCGTATTTGCCCTCCTCGCGTTCGCACAGGCCCCAGCAGAACTCGCCCATGCGCACGACGTTCATGCCGGCATGTTCCATGAGCTGCGCGTCCTGGTCCCATCGCGATTCGGGTTCCTCCGCCGTTCCGTCGTAGGGAAAGACCCAGTGCTCGGGATAATAGTCAGCGCCGAAATACATGGTTACCAGTGGTTGGTTACTAGCACTGGCACGCTGGCGAAATATCATTCCGCAAGCAATCGCAAATTCGGCTCTCCGATGTGAAGGAGTGCATCTCAGCTTCTTGCAGGGCCAAGGGGAATGGGGAATTCGTTGCTCGCCCCACCCTCTCCTCCGAGGGAGAGTAAAAGCGCCTCACGCTGGGCAGGGTTGTCTCCGTCACTGCTTCGTCGTCAACCCCGGCGGCAGGGGCGGCAGCGGGCCGGCACCGGGGGGCAGCGGGGGGAACTCAATGACAACTTTCCTCCATCGGGCGCGCTCGGACTCCGGCATCTGCTTCCACCTTTCCGCGTTGGCGTAGAACTGCGTTTGCTGCGCCGGAGTCATCTGGCCCAACTGCTTGAGTGCAGAGACGCAGGCGGCGCGCTCCCCCGCCGAGAGGTCTTCGAACTGACCCAGCGTGAGCGCAGCCTCCGCGCGGGTTGGCTGCGGCAGCGCGGCGACGACCCGTGTCTTCGCGCGCTCGTCGAGCCGGAAGTAGTGGGTGAAGTTGTCGAGCAACTGCTCGCGCTGCCGCACGTCAAGGGCCTGCCACTGCGTGAGATTCTCCGGCACCTTCGGCTCCAGACCCGGAGGCAACGGGGGAAACGCGCCCACCACCGCCGGCCGCGTCATGGCCTGGCGCAAGCGCTCGTCCAGGAGGATCTCCCGCTGAATCTCCGCCGGAAGTTTATCCCACGCCGCAAGCCGCTCCTCGACGAGCGAGCGGAAACTTTCCGGCACCGTGGCGAGTTGGGTGGCGCGCGTCGCGGGGAGAGTCATGAGCAACGGGTTCAGAAAATAGCGCAGCTCCGTCGCGCGCAATCGGCCCTCGCGCTCCACCGCAGGGAGCGCGTCGTAATCGCGCAGCCGCGTGGTGAGCACCGCACGGAGCCGCTCCGGCTGGGTGGACAGCTCGGTGGCCCGTGCGTCCGTCCGCATGGCGAGCAAGCCGCGGAAGACAGCGACGGGATTGCGCTCCGCGTTGCCTGTCGCAGATTCTGCCGCCTCGCTGGCAGTAGCCGTGAGCAGCAGAACGCAAAGGAGGAGTTCGTTTCGCATGGTTCAACGCTCCCGTTCAAACGCGGCCAGCAACTCCACATCCGCCGCCGACTGGTTCAAGCGGCTGATGGCCTCGAAGTCTTTCAGCAGCTCGACATTGGGCCCGCTCGCGATGGCGGCGATGTGCTCAATGCTTTGCGCCACCTGCGTGTGTGAACGCACCCGCCGGCCTTGCACAATCACCACCGCCACCGTCGCCAGCAGAAGCACGACGCAGGCGAACTGCGTCGCCAGCGACGGCCAGCGAAGCCACGCGCGCCAACCGGCCTCGGTGGATGCCGGCGCACCGCGCTTCTCCTCCGCCTCGATGTCCTGCCACACGCGAGCTAGGAAGTTGGAGGGCACGGGCGGTTCTGGCAGCCGGTTGAGCACCGTGCTGAGAGCGATTTCTTCCAACCAACGCGTCCGGTCGCCGGGATGCGCGGCCAGCCAGCCATCGAGGCGCGACTGCTCGTCCGCCGTCAGCGCGCGTTTCTGCCGGAGGGCCAGCAGTGCTTCAAACAGTGTGTCGTTCATGGTCGCCTTTGGTTTGATACCCGCAGCGCGGGTAAAGTTGCTGAGTTCATTCGTTCTCCCATCCGCCGTTGAGCAGATATGGTTTTAGCCGCGCCTTGAGTGTCTCGCGGGCGCGATGGATGAGAGATTTCACCGCCGAGAGCGAGCAGCCCAGCACCTTGGCGATGTCCTCGTAAGCCAGTTCGTCCCGCTGCCAGAGCAGCAGCGCGGTGCGCTGGTTTTCCGGCAGCGCGGCGACGGCCTCGGCCACTTTGGCCTCTAGTTCGCTGCGCAACAGGGTGTCCGGAGGGGATGCCGCGCCCCTGTCCTCGACGCTGTGGCCGCGTGGTTCGTCGGTGCCCGCGTGCGCCGGGGCGTCGAGGGAATCAGCAGGGTGCCGCGAGCGGCGGCGAAATTCGTTGAGGCAAAGATTGCGCGCAATGGTGAAGAGCCAGGTGGAAAACTTCGCCGAGGGTTCGTAACGGGCGGCAGATTTCCAAACCTGAACGAAGACGCACTGCGCCAAATCCTCCGCCTCCGTCGCGTCCGGCAGCGTGCGGAAAACGAAGCTCAACACCGGCTGCCGATAGCGGGCAACCAACTCCTCAAACGCCGCGCGGTCGCCGCGCTTGACGCGGAGCATCAGCGTGGCATCGGGGTCGGTGGCGTCGGGCATCTGGCGCGACAGTAGCAAACACCGGCGGCGGGAGAAAGTTGGTTTAGGCTGTGAAGCGGTTGAAGGGTGAAAGAGTGAAGCGCTGGAGGGGCCGCACCCTTCAACTTTTCAGCGCTTCAACCTTCGAGCTCCAGACAACCTGAATGAGTCCAGCTCCACGGCACTCAAATACAGCCGACGCTTTTTGAGACCGATGAACCGACCCGAAATGTCCCCCGCTGAAATCGCCCACCTCACCCGCCGCGATTTCCTCGCCAGCACGGGCATGGGCACGCTCGCGCTCGCCTCGCTGCTGGCGGAGAAGGGTTACGCCGCGCCGTCCACCGACCCGCTGGCCGCACGCACTCCGCACGCCGCGCCGCGCGCGAAGAACTGCATCCTCATCTACTTCGAGGGCGCGCCCAGCCACATTGACCTCTTCGACCCGAAGCCGAAGCTGAACGAAATGAACGGCCAGAAGCTGCCGGACGAACTGCTGGAGAAGGTGCGCTTCGCGTTCATCAAGAAGGAAGGCGTGCGGCTCATGGGCAGCCCGCGCAAGTTCACCAAGCACGGCCAGTGCGGCACGGAACTGAGCGACTTGCTCCCGCACATCGGCGGCATCGCGGACGACGTCTGCCTCGTGCGCTCGATGCACACGACGCAGTTCAACCACCATCCCGGCCAACTCATGATGAACTGCGGCTCGCCGCTGTTCGGCCGCCCGACGCTCGGCTCGTGGCTCACCTACGGCCTCGGCAACGAGTCGCGCGATCTGCCTGCCTACGTCGTGCTGCACGCAGGACGCGGCTCCAGCGCAGGCGCGAGCGCGTGGAGCAGCGGCTTCCTCCCCAGCAGTTATGCAGGTGTGCTCTTCCGCAATCAGGGCGACCCAGTGTTGAACCTCGGCAACCCGCCCGGCTTCACGCCCGAGATGCAGCACCTCGGCCTCGACGCCATCGGCGACCTGAACCGCCTTCGACACAAGCACGTCGCCGACCCGGAGATCGCCTCGCGCATCGGCGCGTATGAGCTCGCAGGCCGGATGCAGTCGGCGACGCCGGAGCTGATGGACTTGAGCAGGGAATCGCAGGCGACGCTCGATATGTATGGCGTGGGCCGCAAGTCCCGCGAGAACCCCGGCGGCCGTGGCGGCGGGCCGGAGACTTACTCGACCTTCGCGCGGAACTGCGTGCTCGCCCGCCGGATGGTCGAACGCGGCGTCCGCTTCGTCACGCTGCTGCACGCGTCGTGGGACCATCACAGCAATATCAATCAGGAGTTGCCCTTCTGCGCCGGCATGGCGGATCAACCCATCGCCGCACTGGTGAAAGACTTGAAGCAACGCGGCATGCTCGACGACACGATGGTCATCTGGGCCAGCGAGTTTGGCCGCACGCCGCTGGGCGAAAATCGCGGCGGCTCCGACAAGGTCACGGGCCGCGACCATCACCCGTTTGCCTTCTCCATGTGGCTCGCGGGCGGCGGTATCAAGGGCGGCCAAGTCATCGGGGAGACGGACGAAATCGGCTGGGGCATCGCCCGCGATCCGGTCTCCGTCCACGACCTGCACGCGACGGTGCTCAAGCAGTTCGGCTTCGAGCACGAGCGCCTCACCTACCGCTTCCAAGGGCTGGACTTCAAGCTCACCGGCTTCGAGGGCGCGAAGATTGTCAGCAAGATGCTGGCTTGACCCGCCCCGCCCTCACCGCCGTAATCGCCCCGAAACATTTGCCGGCCAGCCCGGTCTAAACCCACACCATGAAACTGCATCGCTCCCTCCTCGCCCTCGCTACCGCCCTCGTGCTGGCCGCGCTCCCCGCGTCCGCCGCGCCGATCCCTGACGACGCCCGCATCAACGGCTTCGCCATCGGCTGCCAAGCCTACAGCTTCAACCGCTTCTCCGTCTTCGAGGCCATCGAGAAGACCGCCGAAGCCGGCGGCAAGATCATCGAGTTCTACCCCGGCCAAATCCTCACGAAGGAAGAGCGCAACATCAAGTGGACCCACGACGCCTCCGACGAGGTCATCGCCCGCGTGAAGGAGAAGCTCGCCAAGCACAATGTCCGCGCTGTGAACTATGGCGTCGTCGGCATCCCGAAGGACGAAGCCGGCGCGCGAAAGATTTTTGAGTTCGCCAAAAAGATGGCCCTCTACGGCGTCACCACCGAGTCCGTGGACAACCTCGACCTCATCGAGAAGCTCGTGAAGGAGTTCGACATTCGCGTGGGCATTCACCAGCACGCCAAGCGTTTCAAGAAGGAGCGCGACGCGCAGGGAAACCAAGTCGAGGACCCGAGCTACAAGGTCTGGAGCCCCGAATATATCCGCGACCAAGTCGCCAAGCGCGATCCGCGCATCGGCGCGTGCGCGGACCTTGGGCACTGGCAGACCTCGGGTTTGAAAGCAATCGAGTGCCTCAAAATCCTCGAAGGCCGCATCATAAGCGTGCATATGAAGGAGCGCGCCGCTCTGGGCACCGGCCAGCACGACACCATTTTCGGCACCGGCATCACGGACATGGCCAGCGTGCTCGCCGAGTTGAAGCGCCAGAAGTTCGCCGGCAATCTCTCCATCGAATACGAATACAATTGGGACAACTCCGTGCCCGACATCAAGCAGTGCATTGACTTCGTGCGCGCTTGGAAGGGGAAGTAACGAGTGGGTTGAAAGTTGAAAGGGTTGAAGGGTGACGTGCTCTTCAACCATTTTCGCTTTCAACCTTCAGCTTTCATCGCACCTTACGGCGACCGCAGGCGGAAGAACTGCAACCCGCTGCCGTAGGGCACGAAGACTTCGCCATCAGGGAAACGGCCCGTCACGTTGGTGATTGTCGAGAACGCGCCGTCGGGATTGGTGCCGGAGCGCAGTTCGTAGGCTCGCCCGGCGGCGGCGGGCCAACTGAGGCGCAGCAGTTGCGCGTTCCACACCGAGGCGTCGAGCGCGAAGGGGAAGTGCGAGTTTATCTGGTCCGGATGCGCTCCAATGGCCTGCTCGCGCGCGTTGGAGAAGCCGTCACCGTCCGGGTCATCGAGCGGGCCATAGGCGAGCGTGCCAAACTTCGCCATTTCCCAATCGTCATGCAGCCCGTCGCGGTCCGAGTCGCGGATGGGCACGCCTTTCAGGATGAGGCTGACGGAAGTCACGCTGCCAGCGCTGCCGGACAACTCGTCGCTCACCTGCACGGTCCACGCCCCGGCGGTGCGCTCGAAGAAGTGGTGCGTGCTGTAGAAGGTCCAGTCCGTGAGCGCGCCCCCGCTGACGACCGGATTGAAGCGCTGAAGAATGCTGCGCGTGCCGGTGGGCGAGGTGACGGTGATGCGGAGGTCGCCGCGCCGGGTGTGGGTGGTTTGCACACGCACGCCGACGTGCTCGCATACCAGTTCGTTGGTCACGGCGAAGGGATAGCGCGCCGCATCGAGTTCGAGCTGCACGCGCAGGTTTGCGTTCGTCTGCGCGACGGCGGCAAGCGTGTCGCCGGCGGTCTGGCCGATGAAGGTGGACTGAATCCGCAACAGCCCGCTGGTGACGCCCATGCTCACAAGCTCGTCGCCCGAGTTGTTGTAAACGATGGCAAACGCCGCGCCGGCATCCTCCGCCCGTTTCAGCTTGTCGTAAAAAGTGGCCGTGCCGCGCTGGATCAACGCGGCCTTGCCTGTGAGGTTCGTGGTGAGTGCGCTGGTCGCCTGCCCGACGAAGACCAGCGGCAAACTCGCCGTGGGCGCGTCGGGCCGCAGGTTTTCTCCCGGCGCTTGCTCGGGGTGCAAGCCCTCCTCCGGCATCAACCCGGTCACGAGGTTCACACTTGCGGGCACCACCGGCCCGGAGGTGCGCACGCGGAAGCCCGCGTCAGGAATAGCCAGTGTCACGTTCGAGACAAGCGTGATCGTCACGGCCGGCCGCCGGTTCGACCATACTTGTGCGAGCCGCACGGCGAGGCCCGCGTCAGGCACGCCGAAGCCGAGGTTGTGGCTCACGGCCAGGCCCGCGCCGTTAGTCGTGAGGTCGCGGTCGGCGAAGTCGAAGTGCCGCGATGAGAGCACAAGGATTTGCTGCACGTCGCGGAGGGTGAGGTTCGGGTTCGCTCCGAGGAGCAGTGCGCACAGGCCGGCGATTTGTGGCGCGGCGAAGGACGTGCCCTGCGGGCTGAGTGAGCTGAACGCGTAGTCCGCCGAGTCATCCAGATAGGTTAAGCCCGCATTGTAGCCGAAGGACGAACCCGTGCGATCCGTCGTCGGAGGCGCGTCGAGGCCGCTGTCTCCCACCGGCGCGGCCACCAGCACGGACGCCCCCGGAGTGCTGTAGCTGGCCACGCGCCCGGTGATGCGCACGCCGCTGACAGTGATGACACGCGGGTCGGCGGTGTAGGACTGATCGTTGGCGTTGTCGCCAGATGCCCGGCCATTGCCGCTGGCGCGCGTCATGAGGACACCGC
>CAMBZO010000091.1 GCA_945872195.1 Akkermansia muciniphila
CGAGAAGCACCTGCCCGGCGTCGAGGTGCGACTGTGGCCGAGTAAGGTGGACAACGGCGTCGAGGAAATGCTCCTCGCGCGCTTCCCGAAGCTGCGCGTCGTCAAAGGCCCGGAGGCGCTCAAGGCCGCGTTCGCTGAGTGCGATTTTCTGCTGCACGGCTCTGGGCCGTCGCTCGTCGCGCAGAACGATGTCGCGCGCTGGGCGAAGGAAACCGGCAAGCCCTACGGCGTCTATGGAATCACGCTGCCGCTGCAAAGTTCCACCGCCACTTCGCCCGCGTCGGAGAAGAGCGTTGCGACGACCATCGCGGTGTTGAGCGGGGCGAGGTTCGCCTACTTCCGCGATTCGGCATCGCTGGAGCTGGCGAAGCAGCGCGGTTGCACCAGCCCGCTGATGGAGTTCGGGCCGGACGGCGCGTTCGGCACGGACTTGCGCGATGACGCGAAGGCCACAGCGTTTCTCAAAGCGAACGGATTGGAGGCCGGCCAGTTCCTCTGCTGCATTCCGCGCCTGCGCTTCACGCCTTACTGGAAAATTCCCAGCAAGAACGCGGCGTTCGACGAGAAGAAGCACGCGCGCAACGAGGCTTTGAAGGAGCAGGACCACGCGCCGCATCGGCAGGCCATCATCGAAGTGCTGCGCCAGACGAAACTCAAGGTGCTCATCTGCCCCGAGGACCAAACGCAGATGGCCGTGGGCAAGGAGCTGCTCTACGACCCGCTGCCCGCCGACGTGAAGCCGCGCGCGGTCTGGCGGCCCAATTACTGGCTCACCGGCGAGGCCATCTCGGTTTACACGCGCAGCGCCGGGCTCTTCGGAAACGAGATGCACTCGCCCATCATGTGCGTGGGCAACGGCGTCCCGGCCATCGTTTGCCGCTGGGCCGAGCAGACCAGCAAGGGCCTCATGTGGCGCGACATCGGCCTCGGCGACTGGCTCTTCGACTTCGACAAGGCAGAAGACCGCGCGCGGCTCGTCCCCGCCGTGCTCGCGATGGCCAAAGACCCCGCCGCCGCGAAGGCCAAAGCCGCGAAGGCGCGCGAGTTCGTGATGAACAAATTCACCGCGAGCATGGCCGTGGTGAGGAACCAGTTGCAGGTCGTGTAAGCAGTCGTTCGTCCGATGTTTCTCCGTTGCTTCATCTTGCTCGCGGTTTGCACCCACGCAACGCTTGGGGCGAACCGTCGCGTCGAGGCCGACCTGCTGGTCGTCGGCGGCAACGAAGCCGCCGTGGCCGCCGCCGTGCAGGCCGCGCGGCTCGGCGTGAAACGCGTCGTGCTCGTCAGCGACATCGCGATGCTCGGCGGGCAGTTCAGCGCCGAGGGCGTGGGCAACGTGGACGAGTGGACCACCACCAACGGCAAGCGCGCCCGCTTCCCGCGTTCGGGGATGTTTCTCGAAGTCGCGCGCGCCATTGAGGCCACCAACCTGCGCCTCTACGGCAAGGCCGAGCCGGCGAATTCCTTCTGCGCCTGGCTGACCATCGAGCCCCGTGAGGCCGCGCGCATCTTCGAGGAACTCGTCGCGCCGCAGGTTGCTTCGGGCCGGCTCCGCATCGAGCGCGGCTGGGAGCCGGTGAAGGTGGAACTCGCGGGCAACCGCGTCGCGGGCGTGACTTTCGCCAAGGCGACCGAGCGCCTCGAAGTCCGCGCCCGCCTCACCATTGACGCGAGCGACTGGGGCGACGTCATCCAGCTCAGCGGCGCGAGGTGGAGCGCCGGGCCGGATGCGAAAGCGCGCTTTGGCGAACCCAGCGCACCCGAGCAAATCACCGAGGCCAACCGGCGCGAGATGAACCCGCTCACGTGGTGCGTCGTGGTGCGCGGCTCCGCGAGCGAGCGCATCATCCCCCAGCCGCCGGGCTTCGACCCGCGTCGTTACTTCGGTTGCAGCCGCGAGACGCGCACGAACTTCACCGCCACCGGCTGGCCCAAAGGCGTGTTGTTCATGAACGTCCCGGCCTTTGCCGACACCACGCATCCCGCCGGACCTTACTCGCCGCCGGTGAACATCTACACCCACCGCCGTCTCGTGGACGCCGCGCACAACCAACTGCCGCCTGAGCGCGAGGCGTTGTTCTTCAACTGGCCGCCGCAGGATTACCCGCTTGATGTCTGGCCCAAAGCCGTCGCCGAAGCGCTCGATGCCACGGAGCCGGGCGCTTCCAAGAAGAACCTCGTCGCGCTCACGCCCGCGCAGCGCCGCATTGTGTTCGAGGACGCTAAACGCCACTCCCTCGGTCTGTTGCATCACGTGCAAAAGCTGGAGCCGCGCTTCCGCAAGCTGGATCTGACGGATGAGTTCGGCACGCCCGACCGCCTCCCGCCCAAGCCCTACATCCGCGAAGGCCTGCGGCTCGAAGCGCTCACGATGCTCCGCGAGCAGGACCTCCGCACGCCGCACGCCGAGCCGCGCTGGGCGAAGCTCATGCCTGCCGACGCGGTGTTTGGCTTTCAGTTCAACATAGATTTTCACCCCACCCGCCGGCAGTTCCTCAACGACGACCCTGCCGCGCCGTGGGCCACCATCCATACCGCCACGCGCAACTGGAGCACGCACACGGACCGCTCCATGTTCCCGTTGCGCGGCCTCGTGCCGGTGGAGCGCGACGGCCTGCTCGGCGCGGGCAAGAACATTGGCGTCAGCAGCGTCGTGCAATCCGCACTGCGACTCCACGGCCAGATGATGTTGTGTGGCCAGGCCAGCGCGACGGTCGCCTGGCTTTGTCTGCGCGACGGTTTGCAACCGCGTGAGCTTGCGGCGAACTCGCAGCGTGTCCGCGACGTGCAGCGCGCGCTCGTGCGCGGCAGCGGGGGCCCCGGCGTCTTGCTCTGGCCCTATCACGACCTGCCGCCGGAGCACGTGGCGTTTGAAGCCATCAACCTTCTCAGCATCGCGGGCGTGTGGAAGCCAGATGCGGACAGCATTTTCTTCCAGCCCGACCTTGAGTTCAGCGCCGATGAATGGAGCGCCTTGATCTCTCGCCTGCCTGATTCCGCAAGCTTGAAGCTGAAGGCTGCGGCAGTGCCAAAGACTCGCGCGGCAGCCGCTTTGTCTGCATGGTCTGCGCTCGGACGATAAGCATTCACCCACGTATGAATCCACCGCTCACCAACCAAACCGCCCTCGTCACCGGCGGCGCGAAGGGCTACGGCGCAGGCATCGCGCAGCGGCTCCGCGAGGCAGGCGCCTGCGTCTGGATTACCGGTCGTGACGAAGCCGCGTTGCAAGCCACCGCCGCTCGGCTCGGCGTGGACTGGCTGAAGGCTGACGTGACTTCGCCGGCCGATTGGGATTGCGTGGTGAAAACGGTTCTCGATGCGACCGGCCGGTTCGATGTGCTGGTGAACAACGCTGGTGGCGGGGTCAGAATCTCACCCGTTGCCGAACAGACAGACGAGAGTATCGCGGCTAGCGTCGCGCTGAATCTTCTTGGACCGCTCTACGGTCTCCGCCGCGTCGCGCCGGTGATGCAGGCTCAGGGCAGCGGCACCATCATCAACATCTCCAGCGTCTGCGCCCGGCACGCGTGGCCCGGCTGGGGAGTTTACTCGGCGGCCAAAGCGGGCCTCGACCAGTCTGCCAAATCCCTTGCGCTCGAACTCCGTCCCCATGGTGTGCGTGTGACCACGCTCATCGTGTCCTGGGGCGACACCGAGTTCACGGACGCCGCCGGGCTTGCGCCGCGCGATGCGGCCACGCTCGCGCGTTGCACCAAGCCCACCGAGCTGGGCGACCACGTCGTCCACATCGCCGCGCTGCCCGCGCATCTCTGCCTGCAAGAAACCGTGCTCGTCCCGCTCGTGCAGGAAATCTCTCCGCTGTAGGCGCGCCATGAACTCCAAATCCAAATTTGCTTTGCTCGGCCAACTCTCCGCCCCCGCTCCGTCGGGCGCGCTCGTCTTCGCAAACTGAAGCCCCACTCCATGCCCCACACCCATCCTATCGAACTCCTCCGCTTCAACACCTGCGGCTCCGTGGACGACGGCAAGTCCACGCTCATCGGCCGGCTGCTCTACGACTCCAAGTCCATCATGGAAGACCAGATGGAGGCGCTCGAGCGTTCGGCAGACATCACCGGCGGCGGGCAGGTGAACCTCGCTAATCTCACCGACGGCCTGCGTGCCGAGCGCGAGCAGGGCATCACGATTGACGTGGCCTACCGCTACTTCGCCACGCCCAAGCGCAAGTTCATCGTCGCGGACACGCCCGGGCACGTGCAATACACGCGCAACATGGTCACGGGCGCGAGCACCGCGAACCTCTCCATCGTCCTCGTGGACGCGCGGCTCGGCGTCATCGAGCAGACGCGGCGGCACACTTACCTCGCGGCGTTGCTCGGCATTCCGCACCTCGTCATCGCGGTGAACAAGATGGACCTCGTGGACTGGAGCGAGGCGCGCTTCACCGAGATTCGCGACGAAATCGAGGGCTTCCTGCCCAAGCTCGACACGTTCAAGGACGTGAAGTTCATCCCCCTCAGTGCGCTGAACGGTGACAACGTCGTCGAGCCGTCGAAGCACACGCCGTGGTATGGCGGCCCTTCGTTGCTCGCGCATCTGGAGACGGTCCACATCGCGAGCGACTGGAGCCTCACCGGCCTGCGTTTCCCCGTGCAGTGGGTGAACCGCCCGAACAATCCGACCGACAAAACCCTGCACGACTTCCGCGGCCTCAGCGGGCAACTCGCCGGCGGCATCGTGAAGGTCGGGCAGAAGGTGATGGTCCTGCCCAGCGGCACGAAGAGCACCGTGAAGGAAATCTGGACCTACGACGGCCCGCTGGCAGAGGCGTTCTGCCCGCAGTCGGTCACGCTGGTGCTGGAGCACGACCTGGACGTGAGCCGGGGCGACATGCTCATCGGCCTGGACCATCTGCCGGGGATGGCCAGCGAGCTGACTGGACGCGTCTGCTGGATGAACTCGCGCCCGCTCCAGGGCGGCAAGAAATACTTCCTCAAGCACGCGACGCAGACCGTGCAGGCCGTGATCACGCACCTCGACAGCCGCATCAACATCCAGACCTTCGACCCCGAGCCGGAGCCGGCGGAGCTGGGGTTGAATGACATCGGCGAAGTCCGCCTCCGCACCGCGAAGCCGCTCGTGTTCGATGCCTACAGCAGCAACCGCCTGACCGGTTCGTTCATCCTCATCGAACAGGGCACGAACGCGACCGTCGCCGCGGGCATGCTGTATCCGCCCACCGAGTTGGTGAAGCCGGAGTATAACGACTTCGCGATTTGAAGTTAGCGCGGTGCTGGGGAGCGTTGAAACTCCGGCACCGCCTCGGCCACAAATTCCTTCACGCGCGCGAAGGTCTGGTCCTCCTCGCCGGGCAGGCATTGCGCGAAGCAGGCGACGTAGGCCCAGCGTTGCAGGGTGCCGGTCTTCAACAGCTCCTCCGCCATCCAGCGCAGCCGCTGGGAGCGGTGCGCCGTGAGCGCGCCGTCGGCCACGAACCAATACACGTAGATCGCGCGCACGGGGACGCGCTGGCCGCTCTCCGTGGTGAAGACTTTGCTGGCCGTCAGTTTGAGCGCGGGGATTTTGTGCGGCTGCGGTCCCGCGACGGGCAGGCGCACTTCCTCGGTCTGCTCGATGAGCCAGCCCTGACCGGTGAGGCAGTATTGCGGCTGGTGGATGCTCGTGCGGTCGCGGCCCATCAGCACGACTTGCAGCAGGAGCGGCGCGCCGTTGGTCGCGGTGTAGAGCCGCTTGCCGATGGAGGTGTCAGCGGGGAGCGCGCTTAACTCCACTTCCGCCGCTGGCACTTCCTGCGAGGTCATCCCGGCGACTTGCTCCGGCAGTGGAATGCGCCACCGCGGGGAACCGGCCTGTGGCTCAGCCAGCACGCCGGGGCGACCGAGGGTTTGCCGCGTCTGGAGTTGGTAAATCGCGCCGCCAGCCAAGGCCATGAGGAGCAGCGCGGCGATGAGCGCTGGGCCAACCAGCGGCGGGGTCGGCTGGCTGACCGGCCGCTCGGCCCTACCGAGGGTCACGGGCGGGGCTGCTTTCTCCCGCATCAGCCAGCCCGCCAGAAACATTAACCCGATAGCCACGGCGAAGGTGACGTAGCCAAGATTCGTCTCCGCCGCTGCGCCGGCTTTGTGACCGAAGGCTTCGGCAAGGATGATGACCGTCGTGATGCGCGCCACGTTGCCCGCCACGGCCAACGGCGCGGCCAGCGCCATCATCACCGCCCGCTTCCACGGCGCGCGGAACGCGACGTAGCCGTAGATCGTCGTCACCGCCAGCAGCGAGGTGAGGCTGCGGATGCCGCTGCACGCGGGGGCGACGTCGTAGTTGAAGGTGCGCGCGGTGTTGAAGATGGCCGTGCCATCGCGCAGCACGTCGAGGCCGAGGAGGTTGTGGCCGATGCCCACGGAGAGCTGCGTCACAAGCAGGCGCAGTTGGAACAAGAGCCCTTCGCCCAACGCCTCCAGCGGCACGCAGAAGCCCAGCAGCAGGAATGGGAAGAACGTTTTCCGCAACCAGCCCGGCCCCCACACGAGGCCGACGAGGCACCAAACCCCGCCCGCCAGCGCCACCATCGAGACGCGCGGCTGTTGCACTGTGAAGGCGAGGACGTGCAGCACGAGGGCGAGCGCCACGCCGGCCAGCGCGGGCAGCCAACGCCGGGTGGGTGTGGCGAGCAGTTCGTTGCGTCGCAGCCAGAGCAAAATCAGCACGACGACCGGCACGAGCTTGCCGTGTTCCGCCTCCAGCGCCTCCGCGCTCCACGCGCCCCACATCCACGCGAAGAGCGAGGGTTGGTCGGTGAAGTTGAACGAGCAGTGGCCGAGGAAGTGGAACAGCCCCGCCCACGCGCCGAGCAGGGTGAAGAACAGCGGCTTGTCCGGCAGCCACGCCCAGAAGGCGCGGAACTCCACGAGGAATTCCTCGGCGAGCGTCGGCGCGGGTTGGGTTGGTTCAGCCATGCGAGCGTAGTCTAGCCAGGTGGCGTGGAAGGCCAAGCCCGCGATGGAGTGCCGGGGTGGATCTACCGTGATTTCTCGCGGATCTCGTCCAAATATTGCTGCCATTCTGCGGCGGTTTCCTCGTCAGGCGCAAGCTCAATGGAATCTTCAAGGTCCTTGGCGCCGCCGGCCAGATCGCCCAATTCCGCCTTGGCCATCCCACGAACAAGCAGCGCGGCGCCTCGGAGATAGCGGGCGTCGTCGGTTGTTCCGGTGGTGCTCTTCACGACGAGGTCTGCAATCGCAAGGCCTCGAGCAGGCTCACCTTCAGCAATCCAAAGGTCGGCAACGCCTAATGCGGCGAATGGATCAAGCTCCAACGCCTGCTCGCGTGCCTCACTCAGAAGCGCATCAGCAGAAGCAATATCCCCCGCTGCCACCGCGCGTTCAATACGAACCGTCTGCAACAAGGCGCGGGCCAGCGGATCTTTGGGATCGCGCGCCACCAACTCTCGCGCCAATTTCTCGGCTGTGTCGTAATCCTCATTTTCAAGAGCACTGGCGATTGCTAACTCTTCCACCGACATCGTTTCATCGCCATCATCATCAGCAGCATCACCAGCAGCGCCTACCAGCGGACTTGCGGCGAGCGGAGGATCTGTGTCTGCCATGCCACCGTTGGCATCCTCTGCGGCGTGTGCAGCAGCTGACTCGGCAGCAATCGCTTGACCGGCGGCAATCTGTTGTGCTTGGCTCGTTGCGTATGCATCACGTGCTCGATCACGCGCGGCGCTCAGGGGGGCCACCATTGCAACAATGACGGCGATCACACCGATGAGCAGTACGCCAACTAACGAAACTGCACAACCAACACTGAAGCCTGTCCAAAATCCATGCTTTGGACTGGGACTGACAGCGTGCGGTTGAATCGGGGGAGCGTTCGTAGAAATGTTCACAACGCCAATCTTACGCCTGACCACCAAGTTGAAGCATCGGCAGCACCAGCGCAAGAAAGATGGAAAGCACCACTGCTGCAAGGAACAGCAGCAGGGCTGGCTCCATCAATTTCACAGCAATTCCGAGGGTTCGATCCACGCGCTTCTCCAGGGTGTCCGCTACGCCGCCGAGCACAGTAGGGAGATTGTTCGCACTTTCCCCAACGGAAATCATCTCTACAACATCAGGCTCAAAGAACCCACTGTCCGCAAGCGGTTGCGCCAATGGTTCGCCGCTCCGAACAGCTTCAGTGGCTCGTTCCACGCTCTCCGCCAGTCGCGGATGTCCGGCAGCATCGCGAGCGATAGTCATCGCTTGCAACATGGGAATGCCATTTGCTAAGAGCGTTCCCAGCACACGTGTAAATCGCGCCACGCAAATCGCACGGATCAATGCCCCGTATTGCGGGACGCGCAGTTCGGCATCGCGCAGACGACGTTGTAGCGCAGGGCGCTGCCATGCCCACCAAACGGCTACGGCAATCACTGCGACACCGAGCAACAACCACGGCCACCGCTCCACCAAGATGTCGCTGACTCCCATGAGAAATCGCGTTGGTAGTGGCAGCTCACCTTTGACATGGAACTTCTTGAACTTGGGAACAAAGAAGATCA
>CAMBZO010000092.1 GCA_945872195.1 Akkermansia muciniphila
AAATTTCTCGCTGCTGCGGGAGCCGACCGCGGTTACGCGCTCGTGCTGGGCTTGGGCGAGCCGGGCTTTCTCGAAGCGCTCGCGAACCAAAGCCAGTTCAAGATTCTCGCACTCGCTGACAGCAGCGCGAGCATCGCTGCCGCGCGGACGCGACTCGCAGCGGCCCGGCTTTACGGCGAGCGCGTCGCGTTGCGGCAGATCGCGCCGACTGCGTCAGGGCTGCCGCCTTACTTCGCGAACCTCATCGTGGTCGCGCCCGACGCGGCGCTACCGGACCCCGCCGCCTTGAAGCAGATTTACGCCTGGCTGCGGCCATACGGTGGGCGGCTTGTCGGGCCGGAGTCGCTGGCGCGCGTTGCGGAAGTCGCGCAGATGCCACAGGCGAGCGTGAAGCAACTTGCGAATGGACTGGTCGTCATCACCCGCGAGGGCGCGCTCGCCGGCAGCACGAACTACAAGGGCGACTTCCAGCCGAGCGCGGACGAGTTGGTGAAGGCTCCCCTCGGCGTGCTGTGGTTCGACGACACGCTCGGGCACTTCAAGCGTTCGCCGCAGCCCAAGTTCATTGATGGCGTCATGGTTAGCACGGACAAGGACTGGCTCGACATCACGAACCGCAAGGGCAAACAGGATTACAAACTTCAGCCCGCTGTGTTCAGTGACGTTTACACAGGTCGCGTGCTGGATGCGACCGAAGCCCCGGAGTTGCGCCGCAGTCATTCGCAGGTGGACCGGGCGAAAGTTCAGCAGAGCCAGTATCGCCCGCCGATGCAGAAGGACGATTGGAAGCCCGGCGCGCCCGTGGCCGGCACACGCGTCAGCCCACTCACGGGCGACTACGAGGCGCGTGCGTTCCCGAAGAGCTACGGCTGCGACGGCGGCTTCGACTACGGCCACCTCTACACGATGCGCTCGGGCACAGCGGCGTTTTACGACAAGCGCCTCGACAGCGGCACCATCCACGTCAGCGGCCCGCGCTCCGGGTGCACCAGCAGCGTCATCCCGGCGAACGGAGTGCTGAACGTGCCTTACTTCTTCGAGGGTTGCAGTTGCAGCTACCCGCTGCCGATGGCGCTCTCGCTTGTGAGCCTGCCGCCGACGTTCGAGCAATGGGCCGCGTGGGGCGCGACGCCGTCCAACTCACTGGCTGGAAAGATCGAGCGCGTGGGCATCAACTTTGGCGCGCCTGGCGACCGCAAGACGGACGACGGCACGCTGTGGCTTGGCTATCCCGCCGTGGGCGGACCATCGCCGCAGATCGCAGTCCGCACCGAGCCGGCAGTTCCGGAGTTTTACTATCGGCACTCCGTTTGGATTGAAGGCGGCGAAGGCTGGCCGTGGGTCGGCGCCTCGGGCGTGAAGGGCTTGCAGAGCGTGAGTGTGGCGGGATTGAAGGCCGGCACTTACACGGTGCGGCTCACGTTCGCCGAGCCGGAGGCAGCGATGAAGCGCGGCGGGCGGAAGTTCACCGTGCGGCTGCAGAACCAAGTCGCGTTGGAGAATCTCGACGTGCTCGGCGAGTCTGGCGGCGGGATGCGCGTGCTGACCAAGACCATTTCCAAAGTCGCCGTGAGCGACGGCACGCTCACCGTGAAGCTCGACGCGCACGCGGGCCAGACGTTGCTCAACGGAATCGAGATCGTGCGCGCGGGCCTGACGATGGATCCGCTGCCCAACCCCGCCCGCGTGCCGGGGAGGATGTGAGCAACTCCACCCCGAAACTAATTCCCGCCTCGTGCGTCTGTGCCGGGGCGCGCTGCGCTTGATGAACACTCGCCTCAACTTTACCCGGCTGACCGGACTGCTTGCCTTGCTGCTCAGCCTGCCCGTGAACGCAGCCGACTGGCCGATGTGGCGCGCCGACGCGAACCGCTCCGCGGCCTCGCCCGAAGAGCTGCCCGCCCAGTTGCATCTGCAATGGACCCGGCAGTATTCGCCGCGCGTGCAGGTGTGGGATGATCCGCTCAACCACGACCTGATGCCGTATGACCGCGTCTTCGAGCCGGTGGTGATGGGCGAGCGCGTCTTCGTCGGCTTCAACGACACAGATAAGGTGGTGGCGCTCGACTTGCGGACGGGGAAGGAACTCTGGGCATTTTACACGGACGGCCCGGTGCGCTTCGCGCCGGTCGCGTGGCAAGGCAAAGTCTATTTCACCAGCGACGACGGGCATCTCTACTGCGTGAGCGCAGAGGACGGGACGCTGAAGTGGAAGCTGCGTGGCGGGCCGTCCGACCGCAAGGTGCTCGGCAACCAGCGCGTCATCTCCGCGTGGCCCGCGCGCGGCGGTCCGGTGTTGCGCGATGGGCGCGTGTATTTCGCCGCGAGCATCTGGCCGTTCATGGGCACGTTCATTTACGCGGTGGACGCCGAGACGGGTAAGGTGGCGTGGGTGAACGACGGCACCGGCTCGCAGTTCATCAAGCAGCCGCACAATGCGCCGTCCTTCGCGGGCGTGGCTCCGCAGGGCTCTCTCGTCGCCACGAAGGACATTCTTCTCGTGCCCGGCGGGCGCTCCGTGCCGGCGGCGTTCGACCGGCACACGGGCGAGTTTCTCCATTACCAACTCGCGAACAGCGGCAAGGGTAACGGCGGCTCCTTCGTCGCGGCGGGTGAGACGGAATACTACGTCCACACGCGGCTGCGCGGCGTGCGCAACCACGACTTGAAAACCGGCAAGGCCGGCAAGCTCACCAACAGCGAGCCCGTGATCGTCGGCCAGGCGATTTACGCCGCCACGACGAACCGCCAGGGCCAGGTGATCCAATCTCGCACCGGCACGAACCTGTTGTGGGAGGTGAAGGCCGACGCCTCGGGCGACCTCATCAAGGCCGGCAGCCGGCTTTACGCGGCGGGGAGCAGCACGCTGACCGCACTTGAAGTGCCGACAGGTTTGCGCAACCCGCGCGTGGCGTGGACACAGCCGCTGCCCGGTGGCGCAGAGCGGTTGCTGGCAGCGAATGGCATCTTGCTCGCAGTCACGCTCGACGGGCGCATCCACGCGTTCGGCGGGGAGAAGGGGAAGCCCACCACCCTTCGCGCGGAGACGCGGTTGCCGCAGCTTGACGAAGCCACTGCCGCACAGGCGAAGGCTCTGCTCGCATCAGCAGATGCGGACGAGGGCTACGCGCTGTGGTTTGGCGCAGACGATGGCCGGCTTCTGGAGGCGGGGTTGGCGAAGTTTAAGTTCAACTTTTTGGTGGTGGACCCGGACGCAGCGAAAGTGGAGCAGCTCCGCCGTCGCTTCGATGCCGCCGGTCTCTACGGCTCGCGCGTGACGCTGCATGTCGGCGACCCGGTGAGCTTCAAGGCGCCGCCCTACATTGCCAACCTCATCATCGTAGGTGAGTCCTTCGCGTCACGATTCCGCGAGAAGGACCTGCTGCAAGCAGCCTATCACTCGCTGCGGCCTTATGGTGGTTTTCTAGTGCTGCCGGCTAGCGGTGCAGCACAGACCGAGTTCAAACAACTCATCGAGGTGGCGAAGTTGGAGCGCGCAAAGGTCGAGTCAAAGGAGAGTCAATTGACCGTGACGCGTGAGGGCGCGTTGCCCGATGCCGCCGACTGGACACATCAATACGGCGACATCGGCAACACGGTGAAGTCCGACGACGCGCGCGTGAAAGCCCCGCTCGGTCTGCTGTGGTTCGGCGGCAACTCGAACCTCGACGTGCTCCCGCGCCACGGCCACGGCCCGCCGGAGCAGGTCGTCGGCGGGCGCATGATTTTGCAGGGCATGGACAGCTTCAGCGCGCGCGACGTCTATACCGGCCGGCTCTTGTGGAAGACCGAGTTCACCAACCTCGGCACCTTCGGCATCTACTTCGACAAGAGCTACACGAACACGCCGTTGAGCACGGCCTACAATCAGAAGCACATCCCCGGTGCGAACGGTCGCGGCGCGAACTACGTCGCCACTGAAGATTCGGTTTATGTCGCCGTGGGCAGCGCCTGTCAGGTGCTCGACGCGCGCACGGGCAAGCTGCGCACGACCATCGCGCTGCCCGCCGCGCCCGATGGCAAAGCGCCCGGGGACTGGGCCTTCATCGGCCTTTACGAGGATGTGCTGATCGGCGGCGAAGGCTTTGCGAACTACACGCAGAAGTTCGGCGGTCTGGTGCAGACGAACACGATTGAGGATTTCTCCGCGAGCGGCGGACTGGCGGCGTTCGACCGCCACTCGGGCAAGTTGCTCTGGCGAGCGCCGGCCCGGCACAGCTTCCTGCACAACGGCATTGTTGCTGGAAACGGACGGCTCTACGCGCTCGACAAGTTGCCCAAGAGCGCCGAGGACAAACTCAAACGTCGTGGTTCGCCTGTGCCGACGGACTACCGCATCGCGGCCCTCGATGTGCGCACGGGCAAGCCGCTGTGGTCGGCGACAACGGATATTTTCGGCACGTGGCTGAGTTACTCGAAGGAGCACGATGTCCTGCTGCTCGCCGGTGCGAAGGCCAGCGACCGACTCAGGGACGAGGTCGGCGAGGGCATGACCGCGTATCGCGGCGCGGATGGCTCCGTGCGCTGGCAGGATTTGCAGCGCAAATACACCGGGCCGTGCATCCTGCACCACGAGTTGATCTTCACGAGCGCCAACTCCTATCAGGCCTCCAGCGGCGCGTTCAACCTCCTCGACGGCAAGCCGCACCTCGTCCGCAATCCGCTGACTGGCAAGCTGGAGCCGTGGCGGGTCTCGCGCGCCTACGGCTGCAACAACATCGTTGCCAGCGAGCACCTGCTCACGTTCCGCTCCGGCGCGGCGGGCTTTTACGACCTGCTCTCCAAGAGTGGCACGGCCAACATCGGCGGGTTCAAATCCGGCTGCACGGCGAACCTCGTCGTCGCCAACGGCGTGCTCAACGCGCCGGATTACACGCGCACCTGCACGTGCGCCTACCAGAACCAGACCTCGCTCGCGCTGGTCCACATGCCCGAGATGGAGTTGTGGACCTACAGCCAGTTCGGCCTCGATGCGCAGGAGGGCGACCGCATCGAGCGCATCGGCATTAACTTCGGTGCGCCCGGCGATCGCCGCGCGGAGGACGGGACGATGTGGCTGGAGTATCCGTCCGTCGGTGGCGATTCACCGGGGCTGCCAATCACCGTGACGGGGAAGGGGAGCGGCTACTTCCGCCGGCACGCTATGCAGATGAGCGGCGCGGGACTGCCGTGGGTCATGGCCTCGGGCCTGCGTGACGGCGAGGCGATCACGATCACGCCTGAGATTGTGCGCCCGATACAGACCAAGCCGCCGCGCTCGAAGGACGACGACGAGGACGAAGGTCGCACGGGGAGCAAATTGCCCGGCTCCAAGGAGAGCGTCGAGTTGCCGTCCTCGCTCCCGAACACGGCTACGGCCACCAAGGTTAAGACGACTTTAATCCGGCCCACACATCCGCCGGCTGCCTATACGATTCGGCTGCACTTTGCCGAGCCGGAGGACTTGAAGCCGGGGCAGCGCGTCTTTGGCGTGGCCTTGCAGGGCCGGTCCGTGCTGGAGAAGTTCGACATCGTCAGTGTCGCCGGTGGCGCCCAGCGCGGGGTGGTGAAGGAGTTTAAGGGCGTCGTCATCCAAAAGGAGTTGAAGATCACGCTCACCCGCACGCCCGGAACTCTGGCCGGGCCGCTCCTCTGCGGAGTCGAACTGATTGCTGAAAAGCTCACTGCCGGCAAATGAACACGGAATCTCAATCACTTGGCAGGGCGCGTCTGTCCCAGCGCTTTGGTTGGGCGTGGGGACAGTTCGGCGGCGCGGCGGGGACAGTCGCGCCCTGCCGCTGGCGGCTGCGGTTCGCCGTGCTGGCCGCGATGCTCTCCGCCGTTTCGCTTTGGGCCTGCTCGGTCCCTGTCTTCCGCTACGCGCTGGAGAAATGGGCGCCGGACACTTATCAGGCGACGGTCTTCCATCGCGGCCCGCTCTCCGCCGCGCAGGAAGCTCTTGCCCGCGACTTGACCCGCGCCGGGCTGGCCGGACGGCTCCATGCGAACATCTCGCTTCAGACGGTGGACCTCGCAGAAACCACCGCACCCGCGCTGCTCGAACTCTGGCAGCAGTCGGGCACGCAGACGTTGCCGTGGCTGGTCGTGCGCTACCCGCAGGCGTCGCGGCTGGCGGGCAGCATCGTTTCTGGACCGCTGACCGAGGCGACCTTGAAGCAGGTTTTCGACTCGCCGGCCCGTAAGGAAATCGCGCGCCGCCTCGGCCAAGGCGACAGCGCGGTCTGGGTGCTGCTGGAGTTCGGCGACCGCCAGCGCAACGACGACACCACGAAGCTCGTCGAGACGCGGCTCAATTATCTCGCCACCGTGCTCAAGCTTCCGGCCATCGAAGCGCAGGACATCGCCGCTGGACTTGTGACGGTGCCGGAGGGTGGATTGAAGCTGGCGTTCTCACTGTTGCGCGTGTCCCGCACCGACCCGGCGGAGGAGACCTTCGTTAAGATGCTGCTGGGTTCCGAGGCGGACTTGGGCGCGCTCCGTGAGCCGATGCTTTTCCCAGTCTTCGGCCGCGGCCGCGCCCTGTATGCGCTGGCCGGCAAGGGCATCAACCACGAGACGCTCGACGAGGCGGCCAGCTTTCTGATCGGGAAGTGCTCGTGCCAGGTCAAGGAGCTGAACCCCGGCGTGGACCTGCTCCTGGCGGCTGATTGGGACCGGTTGGTGAATGCGCAATCCAGTGCGGGTCGAGGACTGCCGACGCGCCCCACTTTAGCCGAAGCAGCCCCGGAAGTAGTGACCATCACGGGCACAACGGAACCCGTTTCTCCTGTCTCCAACGGACTCCCGGCCACACGCGGTCAACTCCTGTTGAGGGTCGGGTTCACACTCGCCGGACTGCTCGTCGTGGTTTTCTGGCTGCGGAAAAATTGAGGCGGAGCGATCAGCTCAAACCACTGCAACCCCATCGGCGGTCAGCAGCGATGGCAATGATCGCCACGTAATTCGTTGAAGACAATCGCCGCGACAGAATCCAACCTCGCCCATGACCATCGCGGACATTCTTTCGCAGAAAGGCCTGCTCACCGCCGAGCAGTTGGAGGAAGGGCAGGGGATTGCCCAGTCCGAGAGCCTGCGCTTGGACCGCGTGGTGGTGCAGCAGGGTTGGATCACAGAGCAGAAGCTGCTCGAGGTTTTCGGCGACCAGTTGCACCTGCCGGTCGTCACGCTGGAGGGCCGCGCGTTCGATGGGGAACTGCTCCGCTCGTTGCCCGCGCGCGTGGTTTACCGGCAGCGGCTCGTGCCAGTCGGGCGCGTGGACGGCATTTTGCAGGTGGCGACGAGCGATCCATTTGACCTGTATGCGTTCGATGACTTGCGCCTGCTCACCGGGCTGAACATCCAGCCCGTGCTCGCCACGCGCGACGAGATTGAGAAGGTCATCAAGACCCACTACGGCCTCGGCGGCGACACGCTGGACGAGATGGTCGGCGAGGACGACGCGCCCGCCGCGCTCGAAACCGGCAGCGAGGACCTCCTCGAAGCCGCGCAGGAGGCCAGCGTCATCAAGCTCGTCAACGAGATCATCCTCGAAGCCGTCAACGAGCGGGCGAGCGACATTCATGTGGAGCCTTACGAGCACCACATGGCGATCCGCTACCGGATTGACGGCGTGTTGCAGGAGGCGCCGGTGCCGCCGCAGATGCACCGCTTCGCCGCGGCCATCATCAGCCGCATCAAGATTCTCGCGAACCTCAACATCGCCGAGCGCCGCATCCCGCAGGACGGGCGCATCAAGTTCAACGTCGGCGGGCGGCAGATTGACGTGCGCGTGAGCGTGATCCCGATGCTCTTCGGCGAGGGTGTCGTCATGCGTCTTCTCGACAAGGCGAACGTGCTTTTCACGCTGCCGCAGCTCGGGATGGATGAGCGGTCGTTCGGGATCTTCAAGGGCATCATTGACCGGCCCCACGGCATCTTCCTCGTCACTGGGCCGACCGGCGCGGGCAAGACGACGACGCTCTACGCGGCGCTGAATGCCATTGTCGGGCCCGGGCTGAAGGTGCTCACAGTCGAGGACCCGGTGGAATACAACCTGACCGGGGTGAACCAGATTCCGGTCAACGCAGCGGTGGGCATGACCTTCGAGAAGGGGTTGCGCGCCATCCTGCGTCACGACCCGGACGTGGTGATGATCGGCGAAATCCGCGACCTCGAAACCGGCCGCGCCGCCATCCAGGCCGCGCTCACCGGCCATCTCGTGCTCTCGACGCTGCACACGAACGACGCCGCGTCCGCGCCGATGCGGCTCATTGACATGGGCGTTGAGCCGTTCCTCATCAGCAGCACGCTGATCGGCTCGATGGCCCAGCGCCTCGTGCGCCGCATCTGCTCGAAGTGCAAGGCCGACTGCGAGCCAGACCGCGCGCACTTGCCGCGCGACCTCGTGCTCGCGCCCGGCGACAAGCTCTGGCGCGGCACGGGCTGCCCGAACTGTCGCAACACCGGTTATCGCGGCCGCAGTGGCCTCTACGAACTGATGGAGATGAGCGACGCCATCTCGGAGAAGATCATCGAGCGTGCGCC
>CAMBZO010000093.1 GCA_945872195.1 Akkermansia muciniphila
GCCGCGCACTTCGCCTCCACCTTGCCCACGCACTCCCAGTTGCACTTCCGCGTCACACGCGCGTCCGCCCGCTCCGGCTTCGCGCGGTTGAAGGGACAGCGGTAGCAATACGGCGACATCACTTGGTCTGTCTTGAAGAGCAGCCCGCCGTAGGCTTTGTGAAAGAGGTCAATGTGCCCAAGGCTCACCGCCCCGACCGTGTCGCCGTGATACGCGCCCGTCAGCGAGAGGAAGCGCGGCTTCGACTTCGGCCCGCGTGTGCGCCGCGTGAACTCGTAGGCCAGCTTCAGTGCGACCTCCATCGCGGTGGACCCGTCATCGGAGAAGAAAACCTTGGTCAATTGCGAATTGCGAATTGCGAATTGCGAATTTGCCTTCGCGCGCGTGCCGTCACGATTCGCCATTCGCAACTCGCCATTCGCCATTTCGACCAGCTTGGCCGCCAGCAAGCTCGCCGGCTCATTCGCGAAGCCTAGCGCCGAGCTGTGCGCAATCTTCCCGAGCTGCCGCTTCAGCGCCGCGTTGAGCTTCGGATGGTTGTGCCCGTGGAGGTTCGTCCAGATGGAGGAGTTCGCGTCGAGATACTCGCGCCCGTGGACGTCCCGCAGCACCGCGCCCCGGCCCGACGTGATGACAATGGGCTCGCGCCGCAGCCAGTCGCGCATCTGCGTGAACGGATGCCAGACGTGCGCGTGGTCGAGTTGAGCGAGCTTATGCATTTCCGATTTCCGATTTCCGATTCCCGATTTCCGACAGCGCGTCGGCGAGCGTCGCCAAGTCCTCCGCCGTGTGCTCCGCCGAGACGGTGAAGCGCAGCCGGGCCGCGCCGCGTGCCACTGTCGGGAAACGAATCGCCGGCACAAACACCCCCGCCTCGCGCAGCGCGGCGGACAGCACCACCGCCCGCGCCTCCGCGCCCACGACCACCGGCACAATCGGCGCGCGCACTGCCGACGGCGGGAAGCCTGCGCCGATGAGCACGCGCTTCAACTCTTCGACAAACCGCCACAGCCGTTGCCGCCGAGTCTCGCCCTCCTGCGATTGGATGATGGCCAACCCCGCCCGCGCCGCCGCCGCGGCCGCCGGCACCGGGGCCGTCGAGAAAATAAAACTCCGCGCGCGATTCACCAGCAGGTCCACCAGCTTGCGACTCCCGCAAATCGCGCCGCCCGCTGCGCCCACGGCCTTGCCCAGCGTCGCCATCTGAATCTCGACGCGGCCCGTCAGCTCGAACTCCTCCACCAACCCGCTCCGCTGCGCGCCGAACAGACCCGTCGCGTGCGCCTCGTCCACCATCAGCCACGCGCCGTGCCGCTCCTTCAGCTCGACGATGTCCCGCAGCGGGGCGAGGCCGCCGTCCATCGAGAAAACGCTTTCGGTCACGACCAGGATTCTTGCTGACCGCTGACCGCTGACCGCTCCCTGCTTCCCCGCCCACTTCAGCTTCGCCTCCAAATCGTTCAAGTCGTTATGCCGGAAGACGCGCAGCTTCGCGCCGCACAACTTCGCCGCGTCCACGATGCAGGCGTGGACCAACTTGTCCACGATGAGGATGTCACCCTTGCGCAGCAGCGCGACGATGGCTCCCTGTGCCGCTGAAAAACCGGTGGAAAAAGTCAGCGCCGCCTCCGTGCCCTTGAACGCCGCGAGCGCCTCCTCCAGTTCGTGATGCACCGCCAGCGACCCGCACACGAGCCGCGACGCGCCGGAGCCAGCACCGAACTTCTCGACGGCTTTCACGGCTGCTTCCTTGAGCGCCGGATGCTGCGCGAGGCCGAGGTAGTCGTTGGAAGAGAAGTTCAGCAGCTCACGACCGCCTATGTTTGCCCGAGTGCCCGCCGCCGACTCGACGCGCCGCAGTTCACGTAGCAAGTCCGCCTCGCGCAAGGCGGAGAGCTCGGCGGTGAGTTGCTGGTTGAAGTCGGTCACGGCGCACAGCGTAACAGCGTGGCGCATGGCGGCAAAGCCTCCCGTGCGAGATGGTGTCAGCGGGGCGCATCCGAAAGCGCCGCTTTCCCCTACGCCTTGACCGCTTCCTTCGCCCACGCGTCTTTCAACGTGAGGGTGCGGTTGAAGACGAGTTGAGGGGTGGGAGTTGAGAACTGCGAGTCCGAATCGAGGCAGAAGTAGCCGATGCGCTCGAACTGGTAGCGCGCCTCCGGCGTGGCACCTTTCAAGGACAGCTCCAGCTTGGCGGTGATGACTTCGAGGCTCTTGGGGTTGAGCACGGTCTTGAAGTCGCGGCCATCTTTCTCCGGTTCGGCTTCGGTGAAGAGACGGTCGTAGAGGCGCACCTCGGCGTCCACGGCGTGCGCGGCGCTGACCCAGTGGAGGGTGCCTTTGACCTTGCGGGCAGCGGTCGGGCCGCCGGTCTTGCTGTCGAGGTCGGCGGTGCAGCGCAGTTCGGTGACATGGCCGGCGGCGTCCTTCACCACTTCGTCGCACTTGATGATGTAAGCGTATTTGAGGCGGACTTCGCCACCGGGTTTAAGGCGGAAGAATTTGGGCGGCGGCACTTCAGCGAAGTCGTCGCGCTCGATGAACAGCTCGCGGCTGAAGGGGATTTTGCGTTTGCCGGCGGTCTCATCCTCGGGGTTGTTGACGGCGTCAAGTTCCTCGGTCTGGCCGACGGGGTAGTTAGTGATGACGACCTTGATGGGGCGCAGGACAGCGAGGCGGCGGAGGGCGCGCTTGTTCAAATCCTCGCGGATGGCGTGTTCATAGACGGCGATGTCGGTGATACTGACGAACTTGGTCACGCCCACGCCGATGGCGAAGGCGCGCAGGGCCTCGGGCGTCACGCCGCGTCGCCGAATGCCGCTGATGGTGGGCAGGCGCGGGTCGTCCCAGCCGGTGACAATCTTGTCGTTCACCAGCGCGATAAGTTTGCGCTTGGAGACGATCATGTAGCTCGGGATGAGCTTGGCGAATTCGTATTGGTGGGGCAGGGCGCGGGGGAGATCGAGCGCGCCAAGAATCCAGTCGTAGAGCGGTCGGTGCACCTCGAACTCGAGCGTGCAGATGCTGTGCGTGATGCCTTCGAGGTAGTCGCTCAGGCAGTGGGCGAAGTCATACATCGGGTAGATGCACCACTGGTCGCCAGTGTGGTGGTGGGCCGTGTGGCGGATGCGGAAGAGCAGGGGGTCGCGCAGCCAGATGTTCGGCGCGGCGACATCAATCTTTGCGCGCAGCACGCGCGTGCCGTCGGGGAACTCGCCGGCCTTCATGCGGGCGAAGAGGTCGAGGTTCTCGGCGATGGAGCGGTTGCGGAACGGAGATTCCTTGGCGGTGCGCCGGTATTCGTCGGTGTCGTCGGGCGCGAGGTCGCAGACGAAGGCTTTGCCCTTTTCGATGAGCGTGAGGGCGTAGGCGTGGATTTGGGGGAAGTAGTCGGAGGCGTAGAAAGGCTCGACGGAAGTTGAGAGTTGAGAGTTGAGAGTTGAGGGGCCGAGGTGGAAGTCGGGTTTGCCGTTCAAGGTCTGCGCCGCCGGCGTCGCGCCTTTGGGCTTGAGGCCGAGCTTGTCATCGGCCCAGCCGGCGAGGAGCCAGTTCACGTCGGCTTGGATGCTCTCGACATACTCGACTTCTTCCTTCGCGGGATTCGTATCGTCCATGCGGAGGTTGCAGATGCCACCGAACTCGCGCGCGATGCCGAAGTTCAGGCAGATGCTCTTGGCGTGGCCGATGTGCAGGTAGCCGTTCGGCTCGGGCGGAAAGCGTGTGTGGATGCGCGGGTAGCGGCCCTCCGCGACGTGTTGCACAACGATGTCGCGGATGAAGTCACTCGGGGTGGGCGCGGGCTGGGCGGATGCGTCTGGATTGCTCATTCGATGCGGGCGGGACGGTAGCAAAGGCGTTCCGCGTGACGAAAGAGGATTCCCCGGGCCTCAATGAAAAGGCCGCGAAGGGCGCAACGGGGATTTGCATTGCCAGCCTCTGCGTCCTTCGCGCCCTTCGCGTCAGGCACCTTCAAAACCAACACTCGACCTCGCCCTGCTCCGCGCTAGACTAGCTTCGTCATGTCAACGATTGCGCCATCCGCGCCACCGCAGAAAATTAATCTCCGCCGACCCGAGATAATGTCCGCTGTGCAAGCGCAGGTGGAGTCGCACTACCGCAGCACGCTGGTCGAGCGCATCCGCGCCAACGGCAACGAACTCGCCGCCCCCGGCCTGACCATCAAACTCGCGAAGGAGTTTGGTTTTTGCTACGGCGTCGAGCGCGCGATTGACCTCGCTTACGCGGCCCGCCGCTCCTTTCCGCCGGAGAAGCCCATCTACCTACTCGGCGAAATCATCCACAACCCCGAGGTCAACGACCAGATTCGCAACCTCGGCATCCGCATGCTGGAGAACAAGCCGACGGACGTGGAGATGGCCGTCCTTCAGCGCGAGGACGTGGTCATCATCCCTGCGTTCGGCACGGAGGTCGCCACGCGGCGCAAGCTGGAGGAAAAGGGCTGCCTGCTCGTGGACACCACCTGCGGCGACGTGATGAGCGTGTGGAAACGCGTCCGCCAATACTCGAAGGACAGCGTCACGAGCATCATCCACGGCAAGGCCAAGCACGAGGAAACCAAAGCGACGACCTCGCAGGCGACGGCCTACGGCGCCGGCCATTACCTCGTCGTGTTCACCCTCGGCGAGACGGATTACGTCTGCGACTACATCTTGCGCGGCGGGGACAAGGTGGAGTTTCTGGAGAAGTTCAAGGGCGCTTACTCGCCTGGATTTGACCCTGACCTCCACCTGCTGGCCGTGGGCGTGGCGAATCAAACGACGATGTTGCGCGGCGAGACCGAGGAAGTGCAGCGCCGCTTCAAGGCCGCGATGGAAAAGAAACACGGCACGGAGAAGCTGCCTGACCACTTCCGCTTCTTCGACACGATCTGCGGCGCGACTCAGGACCGGCAGGACGCGCTGGAAAAGCTGCTTCACACCAAGCTCGACCTGCTGCTGGTGGTGGGCGGCTACAACTCGTCGAACACGTCGCACCTCGCCGAGATGGGCGAGCAGGTGCTGCCGACCTACTTCATCAAGAACGCCGCGAAGATGGAGTCCGCCGCGCTCATCCGGCACTGGAACCAGCACACGCACGTCGAAGAGACGACACCGAGTTGGCTGCCCGCCGGCACCATCACCGTGGGCATCACCGCTGGCGCGAGCTGCCCGAACAACCTGATCGAGGACACCATTAGGCGGCTCTTCGAGCTGCGCGGGATCGCGGTGCAAGAGTTGCTGGCAAATTGAGTTTGGCAGGGGAATGGGTTTAAAAGTTTTCCAAGCTCTGATGTGTCCGACCCACTTGTCCCGCTCTTCAACCCTTAAACTCTTCAACCCTTAAACCCGCCCCCATGCCCTGCACCCGTGCAGAACTTGAATCTCGCGAACGCCAGTTCCTCGCCACGTTCGCCCAGTTCTCCGCTGACACGCGCGGGCGCAAGCACAAGGAAACGCCGCCCGAGTGGCGCACCCATTTCCAGCGCGACCGCGACCGCATCATCCATTCACGCGCGTTTCGCCGGCTGGAATACAAGACGCAAGTCTTCCTCAACGGCACCGGCGACCACCTCCGCACCCGGCTCACGCACACGATGGAAGTCGCCGGCATCGCCCGGAACATCGCGCGCGCGCTGCGGCTCAACGAGGACTTGACCGAGGCCATCGCCCTCGCGCACGACCTCGGCCATTCGCCCTTCGGACACACGGGCGAGGAGACGCTCGACCGGCTCATGCGCAAGCACGGTGGCTTCGAGCACAACCGCCATAGCCTCCGCGTCGTCGAGGAGCTGGAGCAGAAGTATCCTGGGTTCCCCGGCCTGAATCTCTCGTGGGAAGTCCGCGAGGGATTGGTGAAGCACTACTCCGCCTACGACCACCCCAGCAAACGCCCTGGCTTCGACGCGAAATCTTCATCCCTTGAAGCGCAGGTTGCCAACCTTGCGGACGAAATCGCCTACTACAGCCACGACCTCGATGACGGGCTCGATGCAGGATTGCTCTCTGAGACAAAGCTCCGTCGGGACGTGAAGCTCTGGGCCGAGGCTGCGCGCCGAACGAAGCGCGCACACGGTGAACTGCCGGACGAGTGTCGCCGCTACTTCATCATCCGCTGCCTGATTGATGATCACGTCCGCGACGTGGTGGAGACGAGCGAGGCCAGCATCGCGGCCGCCGGAGTGAAGTCAGCCGATGCCGTGCGCTTGCATGCGAAGCCACTTATCCGCTACAGCGACGCGCGGCGGAAGCTGAACTTGGAGCTGCGGAAATACCTCTACCAAAATCTCTACTTGAGCGATGCCGTCCACGAGCCGCACGTGCGCGCGACGAAGATGCTGGAAGAACTGTTCCACCACCTGCTCAAGCACCGCGCCAATAACGATGAGTGGACGCGCAAGAGGGCGAAGAAGGAAGGCTGGCCGCGCGCGGTGTGTGATTACGTCGCGGGGATGACCGACCGATTCGCGATGGAGGAACACCAGCGGTTACTCAGTCAAAGCGGACCCTTTTTCAGGGATTCAAGTCTCGCCAAGGTGCATTCCAGATGACGGGCGCACCATTGATTGCTTCGCCCGTGGCGGCTGTGCCTCCCGACATCCTGGCTCCATTTGTGACAGCAGACTTCTTGACGAATTCCGCGTGGCCTTCGATGAAGGTGATGTTGCCACCGGTCTTGGAGTGCCGACTCGCAAAGCTGCGGTAGCGGTTTGCCGGATTCACTGAGTTGAAGGTATTCGAGGTGCCAAGAATATTCGGCTCGTAGTTTGGGCTAAAGGAGGTGTCATACATCAGAACGGTCTGAACGGGTTTGTTATAATTAATCAACCGGGGCATATCGGGAAAGGCCAGGTTGGTGTTCCCGTTGCCACCCGGCTTTTGCTTTAGGTCAATATTGAACCCCCAACTGAAAAAGCCATACTGGCCGCCATTGCTAAGAATCGAGTCATCAGAACTATCGAATCGCGCACTCGGGCATTGCCAGACTTTACCCGATGGGTTGCCCGGGAACGGCAAGCTTTGCTTGTTAGCTGCGATAGTGGGAGTCCCGGGCGAAACCCAGTATGACGAAAGTGGTTGCAGGCTCATGACCCTCGGCAACAAGTTAAACCATGCCGCAGTATCGCTTGGATTTGCGTTCGCTCCAGCGGCTCCATACGTGCCATCGGCACCCATGCCATCTCGAGGCAGCTTGTCGTCGTTATCTGAGGTGTATAATTGGATGCCAAGTCCCCACTGTTTAGCGTTGCTGAGACAGGAAGCCTGTTTCGCCTTGTCTTTCGCCTGTGCCAGCGCCGGCAGCAGCATGCCCGCGAGAATCGCGATGATGGCGATGACCACGAGCAGTTCGATGAGCGTGAAGGCTTCACTGAATCTGCCGCGGAGGGTGTTAGCGGGCTGTTTCATTGGGTTGGTGGTTGGGTGTTCGCGGGCGTCAAAATCGTGACCCGTAGTATTTGGAACCTAGTCATGCGATCCCGCGTCCGCAAGGGCCGTTTCGTTACGGGACTGTTAAACTTGTTTGGAATTTCCGTGGGCTGCCGCCCGCCGCACGCGGCGTTGACACGGAGGGCGGGAAAAAGCTCTACTGGCGTGACTATGAATTGCCAGTTTCCATTGGTCGCCGCGCTCTGTCTCAGTGTCGCGGGTGCGTTCGCGGCGGATGAGGCGGTCGTCAAGGCCCCGCGCATCAACCTCCGCGGCCAACCCACCACCGGCAGCGAGGTGGTCACTCAGCTCAAGCAGGGCGAGAAGATCACCGTGCTCGAGGAGATCATCCACCCCAAGCCTGCGAAGGGCGAACCCGCCAAGTGGCTGCGCGTGGCCCTGCCGTCGAACACGCCCGTGTGGGTCAGCACGCTCTTTCTCACCAACGGTGCCGTTGCCGTGCCGCGCCTGAACGTCCGCTCCGGCCCCGGCGAGCACTTCAGCGTCATCGGTCGCGTGCCCAAGGGCACGGCGGTGAAGGAACTCCGCCGCAACGGTGACTGGCTCGAAATCGAAGCGCCCGTCAGCACCTTTGCCTACATCGCCGCCGACCTCGTCGTGCGCAACGCCGCTGCACCAGCGGATCCGGCCAATCCCTCTGATCTCGCTGGCGCCAAAACCGCACCAAAAGCTTCTGGTAAGCAGATGGCCAAGGTCGCGCCCAAAGGCCCGCCCATCTCCGCGCCAGAGACGAAGCCCACGTTGGATCCTGTGGAGGTCAAGCCTATCGCCCCTGCGCCGGTCGCGCTGCCCCCGGGTGTCGTCGCGAGCCGTCCGCCCCCCGTCGCCCCGCCGGCCCTCGTGCTCGCGCCTTCGCCGGTTCCGCCGTCCCCGCCTCCCGCTGTCGAATTGGTGAAGGTCGCGCCTCCCGCCGCGTTGACCGAGAACGTCCCGCCGCCGGTGGACCCATACCTCTCCACAGGCCGCTACAAGGTCGATCCGGAGCCTGCGCGCGGATGGTTCAAGAACTTGTTTTCTCGCAAGTCC
>CAMBZO010000094.1 GCA_945872195.1 Akkermansia muciniphila
ACGCGGCCCTCGTCGTCGAGGAGTTCGGGAACGGTGCTGAAGGTTTCGAGCAGCCAGCTCGCGAGGCGGTCAAAGGAAACGATTTGCAGGCGTGAGTAGCCAGCGAGCTTCGGATCATCGAGAAGCTGGCGTTCCAACTGGAAAGTCGCTTGCTTGGGCGCGAGCAACAGGAGCGGCGGGCCGTCAGGCGCGCTCTTCAACTCCGCGCGGATTTCGTCGAGGCAGCGCCATGTCTTGCCGCTGCCGGAAGGGCCGAGGAGGAAGTGGACGCGCACTACCCAATGGTCGGCTGGGAAGATGAAAGTTGAAAGCCGAATGAGAGTTACCCTCGGGGGCATTCACACCCACCGCTGGATACGATTCACTGGAGCGCGGATTTCCCGGTGGCCATCGCAACCTGAAGGTTGCGACTACGGAGAACTTGGTTACTCTGCCACCATGTCTTCTACCGGTGTTCGACCTTGGGTTGTTGGCGCGTGCATGTTGTCTGTCGGGCTGGCGGGTGGATATTTCGCGGGGCGGGGCGGCTCGCCTGCCGCACCGACGGCCAGCAAAACAATCTCATCGCCATCCTCCACTGCCCCAACGCCCGCCATCGCGAAGAGGGCGGCGAAGGAATCGCGCAACTCCGACACGGCTCGCGCGAACACGGCGGCCAGCAACGCGCCGCGCTCGCTCGATGACATCATCGCGAAGCTGCGACAGGCGATGTCCGACCCGAATGCGATGCGCGTCGGGCAGAGCGTCCTCGAAGCGGCACAGCACCTTGCCCCGGCGGACATACCGGCGGTGCTGGCGCAACTCAAGGGCAGCAGCACGCAACGGAATTTCTACGCCGTGTTGATGGCGTTGATGCCTCGCTGGGCGGAGGCGGACCCGGCGGCCGCGCTGGCTTTCGCGCAGGGGCTGACGCGCACGAACGAGCTGCAGATGGCCGTCAGCGCGGTGTTCAACGGCTGGGCGCGACGCGATGTGGAGGGGGCGATTGCGGCGGTGGCCGGGTTGAAGAGCAGCGACGAACAGCGCGCGGCGTGGTCGGCGATTTTGCCCGAACTGGCGCAGCGTTCGCCGGAGCGTGCGCTGGAGTTGCACGCGAAGTTGCCCAAGGGCGATTCGCAATACGGCTACGGGAGTTCGGTTTCCGGTATCTTCAACGCATGGGCGCAGACGGACCCCGCAGCAGCAGCAGCCCGCGCGCTGCAACTCCCGGCGCGCGACCGCGACCAAGCCATCAGCAGCATCGCACAACAGTGGGCGACGAAAGATTTGCCCGGCGCGCAGGCGTGGGCGCAGGGCTTGCCGGAGGGCACCGCCAAGCGTAACGCGACGCGCGCGGTGCTGGGCGAATTGGCCAACCAAAACCCGCAGGCCGCTGCGCAATACGCGCTCGGGCTGAAGGGCGCAGCGCAGGCGGACGCGATGGCTGCCGTGGCGCAATCGTGGGGACAGACCGACCTCAACGGTGCGCTCGCTTGGGCGCAGAGTTTGACGGATCTGAAGTCGCGCGACCGGGCGATGCAATCGCTCGGATCCGAGTGGGCGCGGCGCGACCCGCAGGCGGCGGTGGCTTACGTGAACGGCCTGCCATCGGGCCAACTGAAGAACAACTTGCTCCAGAACATCGCGTCGGCGTGGGCCACCACGGACTCAAAGGCCGCGCTGGAATGGGTGCAGGCATTGCCTTCGGGACAGGCGCGAAACAACGCGCTGCAAAGCGTCGTGCAGCAAATGAGTTACCGCGATCCCGCCGCCGCCGCCGCGTGGCTGGAGGCGATGCCGGCCGGTGGCTCGCAAAACAGATACCTGTTCGGCAACGTCGCGAGCCAGTGGGCACAGCAGGACCCAGAGCGCGCGGCGGAGTGGGTGAAGAACCTCCCGCCGGGCCAAGGCCAGCGGCAGGCGGCGCAGAACATCGTCAACCAGCTCGCGGAGGCGAACCCGAAGGCGGCGGCGGAGTTCGCGCTGTCGCTGCCGCCGGGACAGTCTCAGCAGAGCGGCATCAGCACGGTCGCCTCGAGCTGGGCGGCGAGTGACTTGAAGGGCGCGGTGGAGTGGGCGCAACAGTTGCCCGAGGGCCGGGCGCGGGACAGCGCTTTGCAGAACGTCACGAGCACTTGGGCGCAGACCGACCCGGCGGCAGCGGCGGCGTTCGCCATGGCGCTGCCGACAGGCGGAGCACAAACCAGCGCGCTCTCTTCGGTAGCGACTTCTTGGGCGCAGAAGGACCCGAAGGCCGCCGCGCAATGGGCGGTGAGCCTGGGCACGACGGACGCGCCCGGGAACCTGCTGCGCAGTGTTGCGCAGGGTTGGGCGCAGAACTCACCGACGGAGGCCGCCGCGTGGGTGGCGACGTTGCCGGTGGGCGCAGCGCAGAACAACGCGGCGCTCTCCATCGTTAGCTCGTGGTCGTATCAAGATCCTTCCGCAGCCGCTGCGTGGGTGGGCGCATTCCCCGAGGGCCAGACCCGCGACAGCGCGATGAGCAGTGTGATGTCCGGCTGGTCGCAGAACGATCCGCAGGGCGCGAGCAAGTGGCTGGAGTCGCTGCCCGCCGGCAAGTCGCGCGACAAGGCGGCGGAAACGTTTCTCAACCAAGCCTCGTATCAGGAGCCGGCGCTCGCGGCGCGGTGGGCGATGGAACTCTACGCGTCGGCCTCCACTCAGCCGGGCCTGGAGAACCGCAACACCTCCCAACTCGAAAACGTCGCGCGGAACTGGATGAACGTGGATGAGCGGGGGGCGCGGGCGTGGATCGAGCAAGCGCCGTTGTCGGAGGAGAAGAAGAAGGCGTTGTTGAATGCGAAGAGGTAGGGAGGGGAGAGCCGAAGGGTTGAAGAGTCTTTGCTCCGACATGCTCGGGGACTACGCACAGTTCACCCTTCCACTCTTCCACTCTTCACTCCCGGCCCTCAGTTCTGCCGCACCAGTTGCAGGGAGCCGAGGTCGAACCACGCGCGGCCCTTCTCGGCGCGGAGTTCGCAGACGAGGGTGACCTCGGTGTCGGGGGCGGGCACATCGAACTCGAAGCTGATTTTCTTCCAGTCGCTGTCGCCGCTGAGTTGATTCGGGCGCGAGGAGCCGGAGACGCGTAGTCCCGCACCCTCGCCCGTCGGCTCCTTCAGCGGCACGACGCCCTTGGTGGCGACCTTGCCCTCGAAGCGGTATTTGCCCGCGTCCAGCAGCACCCGCGACCGCCAGGAGGCGACGACACGGTCGGGTTTCTCAAGATTGATTTCGAGCGCCTTGACGCCCGCGTAATCGGAGGCGTCGGCCATCTTCGGCTCACCGGCGTCGGCCTGCGCCTCCCACTTGGAGAGCTTGAAGGAGCCGTCGGCAGCGGGCTTGAGCGGCTTCATCGGCTGGATGCCAACCTGCTTCTGAATGCCCGCGATGCGCGCCAGCACGCGGTTGTTCATGTCGCGCGTGGAGTTGTCGAAGTTCTTCGCCGCGCCTTCGTTCATCTCGGCCAGCGCGGGGCGGACGCGGGCGTGGACTCTTGCGATTTCGTTGGTGAGGAACTCGGCGGTGAAGACGTTGGTCAGCAGGTAGGTCACGCGATCCCGGTATTGAAGCTTGGTTTGAGGGATCTGCCAGAGGCCGCTGGTGACGAGGCCGCCCATGCTGTCGAAGACGGGGAAGTTCGGATCGCCAAAGAGCTGGTCCATGCCGGAGGCGAGGAAGACGATTTTGTTCACCGCCGGGTGGTTGTAGAGGCGGTAGTTGTTGCGGTTGCGCGCGTAGCCATCCCAGTGCGCGGTCATCATCTCCATCGCGACGAGCGAGAGGAACTGGTCAATCGCAAGCGCCTCGTCGAGCTGCTTGGCGCGCTTGGCGAGGTCCGGTTCGCGCGAGGCGGTGACCAGCGCCTTCAAGTCCGCCTGGTCGTTGGTGCCCCGGCCGAGCTTGCGGTCTTTGCGTTGGTCCACGTCCGCGCAGAAGCCGCCGTCGTAGAAATTGCCAGCCTTGCTGCCGAAGTGATTGACGAGAAACTGCGAGTCGAAGCCCTCCTTGAGCACGTAGAAGCCGAGGTCGCGCCCGTTGAGCCAGACGCGCGCGTGCGAGATGCGAGGCGCGGGGACGCCGCCGGCATTGAAGATGACGGAGGCCAGATGTTCGTTGAGGTAGCCGCCGTCCTGCACGGAGTTGTTGAGGTGCAGCTTGTCGAGGCCGTGGAATTTCTGCTTCTCGCGGTATTTGTCGAAGTTGAGCGTAAGCGCCGGGCGGTCATTCACCGGACGGAAGCTGCCCGCCGCGCCCTTGAGGTGGACGCCGACCTCGCTGTAGATGAAGTCATCGCCTTCGCGGACGGTGCAGCGGACGAAGGAACGGTTGTCCTTGTTGAGCTTCGCGAGTTCGGCAGGAGAAATCTCGATGCGCAGCTTGGGGATTTTGCCCTCGCGGAAGAAGACCTGGTCGGCGTCGTCTGGTTGGGCCGCGCGTGGCGCGAGGGCGGCCAACAACGCCAGATATCCGACGAGCAGCCGGAGTGTCAGGCGATGGGGCGGAGCGTGACTTTTGGAAAACATCTGCGTTTCGACTGCGCGACGAGCTGACACGTTCGAGAGTATTGACGAAAACTTCGCTACTGCAAGCGCGCGACGGCAACCAGAAAGTGTTCCTCCAAAAAGTTGCGGTCGATGGTTGGCATGTTGCCATGCTTGTGCGATAAGATTGGGCGTTGTCTCTGACCGTTGAATCATGATGAAAACTTTGTTCGCCCTCTTCGCCGTCCTGGCGCTCGCCACCTTCACTGGTTGCAAGCCCAGCAGTTCCTCCTCGCACAGCCACAGCCACGGCGGTGGCCACCACCACGAGCCGCCACACGGCGGGACGGCGATTGACCTCGGCGAGGAGGAGGCGCATCTGGAGTTCGTGCTCGATGCGACGGCAGGCAAGCTCACCTGCTACGTGCTCAAGGCACACATGAGCGGCTTCCAGCGCATCACGCAGGAGTCGCTGGAGCTGGCCGCAACCGTCGGAGGCAAGGCTGAAATGCTCACGCTCAAGGCCGTCGCCAACGCCGCGACCGGCGAGAAAGCCGGCGACACCTCGCAGTTCGAGGTGCAGGCGGACTGGCTCAAGACGGCGAAAAGCTTCGATGCGATTTTGAAGAGCGTGTCCGTCAAGGGCAAGGACTACACCGCCCTCAAATTTAACTTTCCGAAGGGCAGCGCGCCGGAAGCCGTCAAGAAGTGAGCCGACCATGAACGCAAAACTCGCCGCTTCCTTCACCGCCCTCGCCATTACCGGCTGCCTCCTCGCCACCGCCGCCGATGCGCCCAAGGCAGCGAAGAAGGAAGTGCGCGGTGCGCCCATCCAAAAACTGGCCCCCGCCGCGCCGACCAACGCCGCGCCCGCCATCGCGATCGCCGGAACCAACGCTCCCGCCCTCGGCCCCGTGCAGAAGGACGGCGACTTCCTCATCGTCGGCTTCGAGCGACTCGCGGCCTTCAACTACGACATCCCCGACGACGCTCCGGCCGGCACGAACGCCCCCACCAAACCCGTCGCGCCGCCCAAGGACCAGATTCCCGCCAACGTGAAGGCCTTCGACAAACAGCGCGTGGCGCTCAAGGGCTTCATGCTCCCGTTGAAGGTCGAGGGCGGCCTCATCACCGAGTTGCTCGTGATGCGCGACCAGTCCATGTGCTGCTACGGCACCGTCCCGAAAATCAACGAGTGGGTGAGCGTGAAGATGACCGGCAAGGGCGTGAAGCCCATCATGGACCAGGCCGTGACGCTTTACGGCAAGCTGCACGTCGGCGAAATCCGCGAGAACGGCTACCTCGTCGGCATCTACCAGATGGATGGGGAGAAACTGGCCGGGCCGTTGGACTTGTGAAGCAGGTCAGCGCTTCCAGCCTGACTTTCAATTGAAAACACCCCGCTTGAGCGGTTCCGAAAACTCAGGGGTCAGGCTGGAAGCACTGACTTGGCGGGCCGACACGGGGAGCAAGGCTCCACGCCGTCTTTCCCTGAACTTGCCGTCCATTCCCAGCGTCGGCTGCTACGACTAAAATTACCGTGAAATACCTTCTCCAATCCGCGCTGGCCGTCCTCTATCTCAGCGCACTCACGCAAACCACCTTCGCCGCCGCTGCCGCCGGCTCCCCCACGCGTCCCAAGGACACCGTCGTCGTGGACGCCAAAACCGAGGCGGTCATCAAGGGCGGCCTCAAGTATCTCGCTTCGAAGCAGCAGCCCTCCGGCGCGTGGGGTTTCAGCGGCGAGGAAACCAAACGTCAGGTCGCGATGACCGGCTACACCCTCATGGCCTTCCAAGCCGCCGGCCACCTCCCCGGCGAGGGCGAATACGGCAAGCACGTCACCGCCGGGATGAACTACCTCCTCGACTCCATCGGCCCCGACGGCCTCTACAACATGAGGAGCGACGGCCAATACATGTATTCCCACGGCATCGCCACCATCGCGCTCGCCGAGCTCTATGGCCAGACCAAGTCCCCGACCATGCGGGCCAAGCTCGACAAGGCCGTGAAGGTCATCATCAGCGCGCAAGCCACCGAGGCCGGCCACGAAGGCGGCTGGCGCTATCGGCCCATCGCGAAGGACGCCGACATCTCCGTGACCGTGCTGGCGCTCGTCGCCATCCGCGCGGCGAAGAACGGCGGCCTCGAAGTGCCCCAGCGCACCATTGACGAGGCGGTCGCCTACGTGAAGCGCTGCCAGGACGAGCGCACCGGCGGCTTCTGCTACCAACCGCAGCGTGACCCCGGCTTCGCGCGCACGGCGGCGGCGATTTACTCCCTGCAAGTCTGCGGCCTCTACGAAGACCCGATGGTGAAGAAAGGCTCCACCTACCTCTTCGACAACCTCCGCGAGGACCACGAGTGGTTCACCTACGGCAACTTCTACGCCGCCTCCGCGCAATACATGGTCGGCGGCGAGACATGGCAGAAGTGGTATCCCAAGATGAAGGACATCCTCCTCGCGCAAGTCGTGAAGCAGGGCGACGTAGCCTACTGGGAAGCGCGCGGTCGCGGCGGCGTCGGCCCGACCTTCTGCACGGCGGTTTACACGATGATTTTGGCGATGCCGTATCACTACATCCCGCTGTATCAGCGGTGAGGGAAGGGAGAGAGCAGGATCAAGAGCAAGATTACGATTACGAAGCCGCTCTTCCCCTCTTACTCTTAATCCCTCCCCGATGAATGCCCTCAACCAAACCGCTCCCGTTCGCACCCGGAAACAGATTTGACCCGCCCCCGCCCCTCCCGCACCGTGCTGCCAGAAACAACCACCGCGCTATGAACGCCCTCACCCTCCGCGCCCACTTCGACGGCAAGCACATCTGCCTCGACGAACCCGCCGACCTGCCGCTCGACACCGAGTTGCTCGTGACCGTCGTGCCCCAAAGCGAAGCCGCGCTCCAAGCCGAACGCCGCGAGTGGGCTGAGTTCTCCATGCAGAACCTTGCTCAGGCCTACGGCGACGACGAACCCGAGTATCCCCGAAGCATGGTCAAGAAGCTGAACCCAAAGTATGAAGGAAGGTGACGTCGTCATGGCGGTGCTCGCGCAAGCCGACGGACGAACCAAGGACCGCCCCGTCATCCTCCTCTGCCAAATGCCACCGTTTGGGGATTGGCTGGTCTGCGGTGTTAGCACCCAATTGCAGCGCGAAGTGCCCGGCTTCGACGAACTGCTGTCACGAACTGACCCTGACTTCGCCGACTCCGGCCTGTGGCACACCTCGCTCATCCGCTTGGGCTACCTCGAAACCATGTCCGAAGGCAGGCTGCTCGGTGAAGTTGGCGCGATAGCCCCGGCGCGACTTCTCCGTCTGCTCACTCGTTTGTCCCAGCACATTTCTCCGTGACTCCATCGTTCCTACGAACTCGCCCCATCCGCGCCCATCCGCGTGTTCCGTGGGCAACTCTCTTCTTCCTCGCCTGCGCCGCCGCGCTCACCACTCACGCCGGTTCCCTCCGCACCCGCGACGGCAAGTTCCTCGAAGGCACCGTCCAACTCGACGCGCCCGCCGGGGTCAAAATTACCCTCGCCAACGGCACGCAGCAGAAATTCCCGCTCGCGAATCTCGACCACGCCTCGTTCACCAGCGGCACCACCACCACCCTCCCGCCCGAGGTAGCCGCGTTGATGAAGGGCCGCGGCAACGGCCTCCTCGGCACCTACTACGAGCGCGTGGACTTGAGCGGGCGGGCGGTGCATCGCCTCGACGAGACGGTCAACTTCGACTGGGAAATGGGCGAGCCGATTGCCGGCGTGCAGAAGGATTATTTCAGCGCGCGCTGGGCCGGGCAGCTCGAAGCGCCCGCCTCCGGCAAGTTCACCTTCCACCTCGATGCCGACGACGGCGCGCGCCTCTGGCTCGGCGACAAGCTCATCTGCGACGCCTGGCGCGTGGCCGACAGCGCGGAAATCTCCGGCGACCTCGAACTGACCGCCGGTCAACGTTACGATCTCCGCCTCGAATACTACGACA
>CAMBZO010000095.1 GCA_945872195.1 Akkermansia muciniphila
CGACTGATTTCAGCTCGGACTTCACGCCGTCGAGGGCGACGGAAGTTTCAATCTGCCACGGCGCGAGGTTGGTCCAGAAGCCCCAGTGCGTTGGTGCGTTCGTTCGCCCGGGCAGAGCGGCCCGCGAGACGGTCGCGGAGAGTTTCAACTGCTTCGCCTCGGCCCACTGGGTCGTCGGCGCGGTGAGCTGCGCCTCCACGTCGGCAGCGAGCAGTTCCTTGCGCGCGGGGGCGAAGGTCGTGTGGCCCGACACGCGGCATTCCGCGAGCTGCGCCCACTCGGACTTCAACGCGGTTGCGTGCAGTGTGAGGCTGGCGCGCAGCTCGTCGGGAGAGAGCGGGCGCGGGGCGGTCTGGCCGGTGAGGCGGAGCGTTGCAGCCTCGGCCCACGGCGACTTGCCGTCGCGCAACGTGACTTCCCATGTCGCGTCCCAGTCGTTCGTGCGCGCGGACTGGCGGTTGAGCCGCGCGGTGAGGAGCAGGCGCTCGGCGCTGACGTTGAGATTCGTCGTGGTGCGCAGACGTTCGGCTTCGAGGCGGAAGTCGGCGCTGACGGTGCCGTTGGTGCCGGGGGGTTGGAGAATCTTCGCGGTGAAACTGGCGTTGCGGCCGCCGCCCCACGGCGTGCGCACGTCGCTGGCCTTTACCTTCAAGTCCGCTTGCAGGCCGCGCTCCAGCTTTGCATCGCCACGGAGGGTTAGCTCGATTTCCGGCGGCGACGCGAACTGCACGCGCGCCAACTCGGTGAGAACTTGGTGGAGGAGGGCTTCGGCTCCTAGCTTGGGCTGGGCCGCCGGCGTGGCGGGCTTCGGCGGGCGCTGGTGCAGTGCGGTGGCGTTGGTCACGATGGCGCTGACCTTCATCTGAAGGCCTTGCACTGTCGCGGTGAGCTGCGGAAGTTCCCACACGTCGTCGGGCAGGAAGCGTAGCGAGGTGGCAAGGTGGGTGACGGTGAGTGTGCGCGGCGGGAGGTTCGAGGAAACAACTGTCCACGTGAGTTCGCCTTGGCGGAGGGCGACGCCGCGAACGAGGAACTGAAAATTGCGGAGGGCCTCGTGGTCGAGCGACACCTCAGCCTCGGCTGCGGTGAAAAGCGGCCCAGCCGTTTCACCGGATTTCTCGACGGATATTCCCTCGGCCACCAGGCCGCGGAACCAGAGCCAGCGGAGGCGCTGGAACTCGAGGTTGAAGCCGCGCGCCTTCAGCTCGGCGAGGACTGGACGCTTCACGAAGCCGGGGACACCGACTTGGTTGAACCAGATGAAAGCCACCAGCACCGCGAGCACGAGCAGCCACGCCACGATGCGGACGCAGCGGAACCCGACGCGGCAGACGCGCCAGACGGTCCAAGGCTTGCGTTCGGGCTTAGGCTGGCTCACAGGGGAAGGGCGTCCGCGCTCCGTTGACTAGACACGCATCCAAGTTCATCGCAGTTCAGCGGTTTGGGGACACGTCATGGCCGGCCCAAATATGCCGCCACGTAGTCGCGGAAGAGAGCGCGCGGGAACTCGAAGATCAGCGGCTGGCCGCTGCGCGGGTCGGTCACGGTCGCGTAAGGATTCCGGCCCTGCAGCATGTTGCCGAAGAGGATGGTGTTGGTGCGCGCGGGCGAGCCAGTGAGCTCGACAGTGACGCGACGGCTGTCCGCGCCGATGCCGTAGATGGGCAGGCGGTCGGCACCGAGATGCGTCCACTGCTCGGCGCGCAACTGGCCGAGGCGGAACATTGTCTCTTCCAGCGCGACGTTCTTGATGTCGTCCGCCGGCTCCGTTCCTTCTGTCCAGCGGCCGTTGGGCGCGCGTGTGAGGCGGCGCTTCTGCCCATCAAATTCCACCGCGACGGCGGCGACCTGGTTCGAGGCGAAGTTCCAGATCGTGCGGTCTTGAATTTTGTGCAGCGACCAAACGAGGCGGTCCACGTCGCCACGCGGGACGACATAGACGGAGCTCTCGTCGTGCCGGCGGGCGAAGAGGCGGTCCACTTGGCCGCTGCCAAATTCCAACCGTGCGACGAGCGCGTTGGTGAGAGTGCCGACGGCGTTCGTGACGGACTTGAGCAGGCTGATGCGGCGAGTTCCAGATGCCAGACCGTAAGGCGAGTAGTCCGTCACGACCTCCTTGGCCAACTCCACGGCCGAGAGGATGATCAGGTTGTTGGAGAAACTCTGCATGAGCAGCGGATCGGTCAGGGTTTTGAAGGCGTCGTCGGCCACCCACACAAACTGCGCGGAGGCATTGGTCTGGAGGCGCAGGGTGAAGTTCTCCGTGCCTTCCACTTGAATCACATCCACCGCGCCGGCGGGTAGCGCGTCGAGCAGCCGGTGCTCGGAGAACTCCCAGAGGTCGGCGCGCAGGGCGTCGAGCAGGGCGCGCGGGACGAGCATGACGTTGGCGGTGGCGAGGCTGCGGGCGAAGACAAGCGCAGGCTGGTTGGTCGGGCTTTTGCCGAACTGCACGACGAGCGTGTCGTTGGTGCCGGTGCCGAAGGCGAGTTCGGACTCCGGCGCGTGCAGGCCGAAGGGCTCGAGGTCGGCGCGCGGGTCGTCGGTGATGAATTGGGGCACGGGCCATTGGCCCAGCCTGGCGAGCAATTCCTCGATGAGCGGGGTGTTCGCGCGCTTGGCAGGGGTGGGCAGCGCGATGCGCCAGAGGCGGTTGGTGGAATCGCGTTGCAACAGGAGATCGCGCGCGCCGGTGCGGACGCGGAGGCGATCGAACTTCACGCTCGCCAGCGGGAGGAGCGCGCGGTCACGCCACGCGTCAGCGGTCTGGGGCAGGTAGCCGAGGAGGTTGGCGTCGGCGATGGCGATGTCACCGCTGCCGGCGACTTGCAGGTAAATCTGGTTGTTGACCGGGGTGCGCGCGCCGATGCGCAACTCGATGGGCGTGTCACCTTGATGGAACCGGACGGTGGCTTGCGGAGGCTGGAGACCGAAGTCGGCGGGGGACTTCACCTGCGCAGCGGGGATGATGACTTGCGGCCGGCGACTGGAGCAGATTTCCAGCAGGGCGCTGATGAGCAGCGGGTCGGCAGGGTAGCTCAACGGCGCGGTGAGCCGCCACTGCCCGGCGGCAAACTCGGCGCGGATGGTGGCGTTGGAGAGTGTGACCTCGATGCGGGTCACGGTGGCGGGGCGCAGGCGCGGGACCAATTGACCAGCGGCGGGCGAGGGCGGCGGACCGCTGGGGCGGCGCAACTCGTCGAACGCGATGAACGCAAAGAGCGCGAGGGCGAGCCCGACGAGCCATTTTGTTTGGGAGGAGTTCACGCGTTTGTGCCTACATCTGCCGCCGCCACCAGACGAGCAGGCCGAAGCCGAGAATCGCGCCGGGCACGCCTATCAACAGGATCCACTGCACGGAGCGCAACTGCGCGTCCGTCATGTTGAACTGGAATTCGCGCACCACCTGCGGGGCGATGCCAACGAGCTTGGGCCGGTCCACGAGCCAGTTGATGGCGTTGGCGGCGAAGTCACGGTTGACCGAGTTTTGAATCATGTTGTTGTCGAGGAAGAAGGAATCGCCCACGACGACCATGCGGGTGAAGCCGCCCTCCACGCTGCGCAGGCCGCCGCGCTCGACGGCGACAGCCACGTGAATGACGCCGGCCTTGTCCACGCGCGGGTCGAACTGACGACTCGCGCGGTTACCGATGGCCTTGCCGCTGGCCGAGGTGCTCGCGAGCGGGCGGACTTGCGGCGAATCGGAGCCGGCGGTGGCCGCGGAACGTGGCGTGACGGAGCGCGGCGTGGCGACGACGAGGCCGTTCTGCGTGGGGCCGAAGGGGCGGACAATGTCGTGGTCGCCGAAGTTCTTGAGGATGATAAAGCTCCCCTCGCGGCTGCCGGCCTCGTCGGTGACGCGGTCGTCGCCGAGTTCAACGCCCCAAGTGCGGAGGAGAAGTTCCAGCCCGGAGTTGCTGTTTTCGGGCAGCAGGACGAGCGCGCGACCGCCGCGATTGAGATAGTTGTTCAACTGGTTGATCTCGTCCGCGTGCAGTGGGGTGGACGGGCCGGCGATGACCAGGAGGCTGCAATCCGCGGGCACCGGGTTGGTGCCGCTGAGGGTGAGTCCGAAGGGCGTCAGGCCGTTCCCGCGTTGAAGCAGTTCGATGAACTTGCCGTAACCAGTCGCGGTGCCGGCGGTGGTCGGGTCGTGCTCGTTGTGGCCGCGCAGATAGTAGGCGGTGAGCTTGCGGCTCTCCATCAGCGTGAGGATCGCGGAGGTGAAGTAAGATTCGCCGGTGAAGGACTTGCGCTTCACCGCCTGGCTCTGGCCGGAGAGAAGCTGGCTCGTGTCGTATTCGGAAAGCTCGCCCTGGCGGACGACACGGCTGCGCTCGCCGATGGCGAAGATGACAACGTCCTTGATGTTGGGGGTGAGGTTGTATCGGCGCTGCGTCTCGGTGGCTTTGTCCGGCTCGCGCTGGTAGTCCACCGTCGTGATCTTCACGCGCGGGCTGGCGTTGGCGTATTGGCGGAGGCTTTGCAGGATGGGCGCGTAGAGTGTCTCGTCGGGATCGAAATAGAGCGTGACCTGAAGGTCGTTGGTCAAGGCCCCGAGCACTTGGAGAGTGACGGACGCGAGCGGTGGGACGCGGCTGTCCGAGAGCGAGATGCGGCGGAAATTACGGGCGGACAGGAAGTTTGCCATCAGCACGATGGCGAGGAAGGCGGCGACGCCGACGAGCACGCCGAAGCCCGCGCCGAACTTGCGCGCCGCGGAGAAGCTGGGAGGGGGATTATCGAGATCGTCAGGCATCTGTTTGAGAATTGGCGAAGGCAAAAGGCGCGCTCCGGACATTCAGCATTTGGTATTCGGCATTTGGCACTTTCTTCATTTCCATCTTCTGCTTTCGACGACCTTGAGCGTGAGGAACAGGAACAGCCCCGTCAGGCTCAGGTAGTAGACCGCGTGCCGCGTGTCCACGGTGCCGCGTGTGAAGTCTTTCATGTGCTCGATCATCGAGACGTGCTGGAGCAGGGCGGATTGCCAGCCGGGCTTGGGCGGGATGATGAAGGTGAGGTAGCTCAGGAGGAAAAGGCCAAGGCCGATCACGATGGCGAGCATCGCGGCGATGATCTGGTTGCGCGTGAGCGAGGACGCGAAGCAGCCAAGTGAAATGTAGAGCGCACCGAAGAGGAAGATGCCGATGAACGTGCCGCCCACCGCGCCAGTGTCCACCACCGAGAGGTCCACGGAGAAGCGTTTGAGCAGGAAGGGATACGCCAGCAGCGGCAGCCACGCGGACATGAAGAAGCACAGCGCACCGGTGAACTTCGCCAGCACCACCTGGAAGTCGCCGACGGGCGCGGTCATCAGCGTCTCATAGGTGCCGGAGTATTTTTCCAGCGCGAAGGTGCGCATGGTGATGATGGGCGGCGCGAGCAGCATCACGAGCCAGAAGAGGCCGTTGTTGAAAAACGCCTCGGTCACGGGCACGTCGAAAGGTTTGTTCACCAACGCCTGCAGCACGATGACGAAGCTCAGACCCAGCAGGAACTGCACGGCGGCGACGATGACGTAGCCGATGAGCGAGACGTAGCAGCTCCCGAGTTCGCGCCGGACGAGGGTGAGAAAGGGCTGCATGAGGTGGCTCTAGGCTTCGTCCTGTTCGCGCTTGGTCACGTGGACAAAAATGTCCTCCAGCGAATGCCGCGTCCGCGTCAACTCGCGGAGCTGCCAGCCGCGCGCCTTGGCCAGCTCGAAGATTTGCGGCCGCAAGTCCACGCCGGCGCGGGGGGTGAGCGAGCAGCGGTGGAAGTTGCCCTCGGCGGCGGCGATGTCGAAGTGCTCGACCTCGGCCATGTGCTCCCACGCCTCGCGCAAGTCGGGCACCGGGCCGGACAGCTCGGCGATGACTTGCTGGCCAGCGCTCATCTTGCGCTGCAACTCGTCCAACGTGCCGCTCTCCCGGATGGCTCCCTGGTGGATGATGATGACGCGCGTGCAGGTCAGCTCGACCTCGGGCAACAGGTGCGAGGAGATAAAGACTGTGCGGTCCTTGCTCACGTCCTTGATGAGCTGGCGGACGGCGCGCGTGAGGTGGGCGTCGAGGTTCTTGGTCGGCTCGTCGAGGATGATTAACTCCGGCTCGTGCACGAGCGCGTCCGCGAGGCCGACGCGCTGCCGGTAGCCGCCGGAGAGCGTGCCGATGACCTTGGTCGCGACATCGCCGAGACCGCACTGCTCGGTGACGATGTCCACGCGCTCGCGGCTGCGTCCGGCGCTCAAGCCCTTGAGCCGCGCGCGGAACTTGAGGTATTCGCGCACGCGCATTTCCACGTGCAGCGGGTTGCCCTCGGGCATGTAGCCGATGCGGCGCCGCACCTCATCCGCCTGAGTGAAGACATCGAAGCCCGCCACGCGCGCAGTGCCGGAGGTCGCGGGCATGAAGCAGGAAAGCATCCGCATCGTGGTGGTCTTGCCCGCGCCGTTCTGACCGAGGAAGCCCACGATCTCGCCGCGCTGCACGGTGAAGGACAGGTCGCGCACGGCGGCCCGGCCGCCGTAGCGCTTGGTGAGGTTCTCGACCTCAATCATCGGGGTGGTGGGCGCGCTCATTTTAATTTCACCGGCACACTGCCTTCCCGGAAGCCGGCGAAGCTCCCGCGCTTGGGCGGCGCGATGACGTTCAGCCGTGCAATGTCGCCGGACCGCTTCGCGTGCAACGCGCGGCCCAGTTCCACGAGGTCGCCTGCGGGCTGGTTGTCCACACCCCGGAGAACGAAGAAATTTTCCAGCTTGGCCTCGGCAGCGGGCGAATCCTTGTCCACGTCCGTCACCACGAATCCGCCGAAGAATGGAAAGCCCATCTTCGCCGCCAGCTCGCGGGTCAGCTCCTGCACGTGCAGCCCGAGCTTCTGCCGCACCAGCTCGGCGTTGAAGAAGTCGCGCTCCGGCGTGAGGCGCACGGACAAGGTTTGCTGCGCGTTTGCGCGGCGAATCAGGAAGGACACCGGCTTGTCCGAACCTGCGGCGTTCAGCTCGCGCATGAAGTCGATGAAGTTGCGCGGGGTCTTGCCGGCGACTTGAAGAATAGTGTCGCCCACGCGCAAGCCGCCCTTGCCCGCCGGGCTGGCAACTTCGACGGCAGTGATTTCGAGCAAGCTCGCGCCGGAGCGCACGCGCGCGCCGAACCACAGCGCCTTCGTCCCCTCGGGCGTGAAGTAGCGCGAGATCGATTCGTTGACGCGCTTGATGGGGATGGCGAAGCCAATGCCCTGTCCTTCGCGATAGACGGCGACGTTCAGGCCGATGAGCTCGCCGCGCAGGTTGATGAGCGGGCCGCCGGAGTTGCCGGGGTTGATGGCGGCATCCGTCTGCAACCAATCGGCGACATCGAGCGGGCTGTCCTCTCGAGCGGGGCGACGGGATTTGGAGCTGAGAATGCCCTTGCTCACGGAGCCGCCGAGGCCGAAGGGATTTCCCAGCGTGATGACCGTCTCGCCGAGCAGGAGGTCATCGTCCGCCGCGAAGCGCACGGGCGTGAACTTGTCGCCTTCCTTGGACTTGATGCGGAGCAGCGCCACGTCGGTCTTGGTCGCGCCCGTGACGCGCTCGGCTTCCAGCTCGCGGCCGTCCATGAGCTTGACCCAGATGCGGTTCGCGCCCTTGACGACGTGTTCGTTGGTCAGCACGTAGCCGCTTTCATCCATGATGACGCCGGAACCGACGCTGGAGGGGACTTCCTCCAGCTGCGGGCGCACGCGGTAGCCGAAGAACTCCGCGCGCCACCGGAAAAGCGGATCCGTGCTATCCACAACGGCGGTGGTCGCGATGTTGACGACGCTGGGCATGACGCGCTCGACGGCGGCGACGGTGGTGTCGCGGCGCACGTCGGCAGGCTGCGCGTGTGCTGCCAGCATCAGGACCGCAGCGCAGCCAGCCAAAGCGGTGCCCAGCGCGCGACGGCGCGAGTTCAACGATGGCTGGATGATGTTCATGCAGTTACGGACAGTGCAGCCCCCGGCTGGTTCAAACGGCAACCCTGCGACGGTCGAACGGGTCGGGCGGATACGCGCGAGATTCTTTGCGAACGCCGGGGAGAAAGCAATGGAACAGGCGCGCGGATCTTCGCGCCCGCAGGACATGCTTCCGCGAATTCCTGCGTCGGCTGCGGACGTGGGCGTCCACGCTCCAATCCCTCACCCCGTGATCCGCCGATAAATCTCGCCCTCGTTCATCGTCGCGCGCTCGGGGCGGCCTTTGTAGCTGTAAACGAGCTGCTCGTGGTTGATGCCAAGCAAATGGAGAATCGTCGCGTGCAGGTCGTGGACGTGCAGCCGGTCCTCGACGGCATGCAGGCCGAACTCGTCCGTCGTGCCGATGACTTGGCCACCCTTCACCCCGCCCCCGGCCATCCACATCGTGAAGC
>CAMBZO010000096.1 GCA_945872195.1 Akkermansia muciniphila
CTTCTCCGGCTCGCTCGCCAGCGGGGGCGACTTCAAGAAAACCCTGCTCTTCGCCGCGTGCCTCTTCGTCCCCGGGATGTGCGTCGCGTTCATCCTGCCGGAACCCAAGGACCTCGGCGGCCACGCCACCGAGACGGAACTTTCCGCCGTGGAATGAGCGCGCACGCGCGTCGGCTAGTGGTCTTCCTGAAAGCCCCACGCCCCGGCTCGGTCAAGACCCGCCTCGCGGAAACACTCGGCGCAGACGCCGCCTGCGCCGCCTACCGCCAACTCGTCGAGACCCTCCTCGTGCATCTCGCGCCACTGCACGCCGTGGAACTCTGCTTTACCCCGGCTGACGCCAGCGCGGAAATCAGCCCATGGCTCCGCGCAGATTGGTCCGCCGCTCCGCAGTCCGCGGGGGATCTGGGACGACGCCTCCACGCCGCCTTCACAGAACACTTTCTCGCCGATGCAGAACGCGTGGTCATCATCGGCTCCGACTGTCCCGCCGTGACCGCGACAGATATCGAGGACGCGTGGCGCGCGCTGGACGGTCACGACGTCGTGCTCGGCCCCGCGCTGGACGGCGGCTACTGGCTCATCGGCCTGCGCGCGCCGCAGCCGGCCCTCTTCACTGAAATGCCATGGAGCACGAACGCCGTGTTCGCGGAAACCATGCACCGCGCGCGCGAAAGCGACTTGCGAGTCGCCCTCCTGCGCGAGCTGTCCGATGTGGACACAGCGGCGGACTGGGAGCGGTGGTTGAAACACACGAGTCTTAACTCGAATCTGTCGCAAGCGGCCGTGGAGAACCCCTAGCTACTCCGTTTTCCTTTGCGTCCTCTGTGCCCTTTCGCGGCTAATCCTCCCATGCTCAACCTCGGACTCGTCGGACTCGGCTTCATGGCCGCCACGCACATCAAGGCACTGCGCCAAGTCCCGGGCGTGCGCGTCGCCGCACTCTGCAATCCCAGCGGCCGCCATCTGGAAGGCGACTTCACCGGCGTTGCCGGCAACGTGGGCGACAACGCTCCGGTGAAACTGGAACCGGGTAGCTTCAGAGCCTTCCGCGACTACGCCGCCATGCTCGCCGACCCGGACATCCACGCCGTGGACATCTGTGCGCCGACGCTCGCGCACCACGACCTCGCCATTGCCGCATTGCGCGCGGGCAAGCACGTCCTCTGCGAGAAGCCATTTGCCCGCACCGCCGCGCAAGCGCGCGAGATGGCGGCGGTCGCAGCCGAGACCGGCCGTGTCCTCATGCCGGCCATGTGCCTGCGCTTCTTCCCCGAATGGGTGTGGGTGAAGGCCGCCATTGCGGACGGGCGTTTCGGCCAGGTGCTCTCCGCGCGGTTCCGCCGCGTGGCCGAGCCGCCGGGTTGGGGACAGCAAAACTTCCTCGACGGCGCGAAGTCCGGCGGCGCGCTGCTGGACCTGCACATCCACGACACCGACTTCGTGCAATTCTGCTTCGGTCGTCCGCGCTCAGTGCGCTCCAGCGGCCACACGAAAATCAGCGGCGCGATTGACCACGTCGTGACGGAATACGAAGTCGCAGGCGGCGCGATGGTCCACGCCGAGGGCGCGTGGTGCATGACGCCCGGCTTCGGCTTCAACATGAGCTACACCGTGAACTTCGAGCGCGCGACCGTGGACTACGACCTCGCCCGCGGCGCCGATGCTCTCAAGGTCTGCGAAGCCGGCCAAGCCGCACAGGTGCTCAAACTCGGCCAGCCTGACGGCTACGTGGGTGAACTGCGCCACTTCGCCGAGTGCATCGCGAACGACACGCAGCCAAGCATCGTCACGGCAGCCGACGGCGTCAGCTCCATGGAGATTTGCGAGGCGGAGGAACGGTCCGTCCGAACCCGTCAGCGGATTGAGCTGGCGTGAGTTGCCCGGAGCGCTGGCTTGCCAGCAAGCGACACTTCTTGTCACATAACTCGCATGCAAGCCCATCCCAGTTCGTTCTCACCCGCCTTCAATCCCATCGAGCCACCCGCTCGCGACGGCCTCACGCGCCGCGATGCTTTGCGCTCCGCCTTCGCCGCCGCCGGAACCGCGACGTTAGTCGGTAGCAGCGCATCTGCCGCGCAACCCGCGGCCAAACCCGACGCCCGCCGCGCTTCGCCCAAGCGCTACGCGATGAAGAAGTCCATCAACCTCTGGGCCTTCCCCTACCCCGACCGCATGAACTTGCGCGAGTGCCTCCAACTCGCGAAGGACGCGGGCTTCGACGGCATCGAGCTGAACTACGACCTCGACAACGACCTCTCGCCCAAGGCCACCGCGAAGGACTTCAAAGCCATCCGCCAGATGGCCGACCAGATTGGCATCCAGATCAGCGGCCTGTGCTCGTTCCTCTTCTGGCCTTACCCGCTCACGAGCAACGACCCCGCGAAGCGCGCGCGCGGCCTCGAGCTCGCCGGCAAAATCGCCCAAGCCGCCAGCGACCTCGGCGTGGAGAACGTCCTCGTCGTCCCCGGCGCGGTCCACATCCCGTGGCGCACCGACCACGAGCCGGTGCGCAACGACATCTGCGAGCAGCGCGCGAAGGAGGCCATCGCCGTCCTCGCCAAGACCGCCGCGAAGCAGAAGGTGTATCTCAACATGGAGAACATCTTCTTCAACGGCTTCCTCATGACGCCGATGGAGATGAACGCGTTCGTGGACCACTTCGGCAACGAGCGCGTGCGCATCCACTACGACACCGGCAACATCGCTATGTTCCAGCACGCGGAGCACTGGGTGCCGGTGATGGGCAAGCGCATCCAGAACATTCACCTGAAGGAGTTCACGAAGAAAGGCACGGACTTCTCGCTCGAAACCTTCCGCCCGCTCCTCGATGGCACGACCAACTGGCCCGCGCTGCTGGAGGAGTTGGACACGATCAACTATCGAGGCTTCCTCACCTTCGAGTATTTCCATCCCTACCCGCACTACCCCGAGGCGCTCGTCTGGCAGACCAGCGATTCGCTGGACCGGATTTTGGGCAGGAAAAGTTGAGAGTGCGAAACAACACTGCCAGCATCATCCGATCACACATGAAAACCAGTCGTCGCACCGCGCTCAAAGTCACCGCCGCCGGCCTCGGCGCGCTCGCGCTCAATGCCCGCTCGCTCTCCGCACAAGAGGCCGCGCAGCCGTTCGGTCAGGAATTTCCGAACCTCGAATCTCTCACCACCGGCGAGTGGTGGCAGAAGGGGGGCACACCGAAGGCCGCCGCCCCGAAGAACAACAAACCCAAAGCCGCCCCGCCATCGCCTCCTCCGCCGATGGATGTGCCGCGCGACCAGGTCATCGCGTTCGCGCTCTACACGCACCAGAACGGTGTGCTCAAGCTCACCGCGCAGCTCTTCCCGCTCAAGCCCGGCGAGGCGCGGACCGCGCGACTCGAATTCCAGCGGGCGGGCAAGTGGACGGAGGCGGCGCAGGCCGAGGTGCTTTATCCCGGCTGGGACACGCACTTCCGCGTCGAGAAATGGGACAACACAAAAGACGTGCCTTACCGCGTGCGGCACGGAGAGAAGGCGATGTTCGATGGCCTCATCCGCCGCGACCCGGCGGACAAGGAGGAAATCGTCGTCGCCAACATGTCGTGCAACTCCAGTCGCACCACCGGGGAGCGACCGGAAATCATCGCGAACCTCAAGCGCCAGAATCCCGACCTGCTCTTCTTCGGCGGCGACCAGACGTATCGCCACACGGAGCACACGGCGGGCTGGATTGAGTTCGGCCTTCAGTTTCGCGATGTCATCCGTGACCGCCCGACGGTCTCGATTCCGGACGACCACGATGTCGGCCACGGCAACGTCTGGGGCGAGAGCGGCAAGCGCTCCACCATCTCGGGCGATGCCGACGGCGGCTACCGCTACCCGGTGGCTTACGTGAACCAAGTGCATCGCCAGCAGTCGTGGAGCCTGCCGGACCCGGTGGACCCCGCGCCCGTGGACCGCGGCGTGACCGTCTGCTTCACACGCCTGACGGTGGGCGGCGTGGACTTCGCGGTCATCGAGGACCGCAAGTTCAAGACCGGTCCCGCCGGCAAGATTCCGCAGATGGGCCCGCGCCCCGACCACATCAACGACCCGAAGTATGACCCGAAGACAATTGACCTCCCGGGCCTTCAACTGCTCGGCGCGCGGCAGGAAAAATTCCTCGGCGATTGGTCACAGGACTGGACTGGCGCGGAGATGAAATGCGTCCTCTCGCAAACCGCCTTCTGCGGTGCGGTCCATATGCACGGCGGGCGCAACACCCGCCTGCTCGCCGACCTCGATTGCAACGGCTGGCCCCAAACCCCGCGCAACCGCGCGCTGGAACTCATCCGCCGCGCGTGGGCTGTCCATCTCTGCGGCGACCAGCACCTCGCCGTCGTCGTGAAGCACGGCATCCGCGAGTTCGGCGATGGCCCTTTCGGCTTCACCGGCCCCGCGCTCGTGAACACGATTTACGGTCGCTGGTGGCATCCGCTCGACGAGCAGCCCGGCCCCAATCCCGTGCCGAACAGCCCGCTGCCGTGGACCGGCGATTTCAAAGACGGCCTCGGCAACAAACTCTCCATGCTCGCCTACGCGAACCCCGAGGACGTGAGCAACGAGAAGAAACGCGCCGACGGCTACGGCCTCGCGCGCTTCAACAAACGCAAACGAACCATCACCTTCGAGTGCTGGCCGCGCTTCAGCGACGTGCGCGAAGGCGACAAAGCGCAGTTCCCCGGCTGGCCCGTCACCGTGGCGATGGATGCCAACGATGGGCGCAAGGTCGCTGGCTATTTGCCAGAACTCGTCTTCGCCGGCGGAGCGAATCCCGTTGTGCAAGTCATCGAGGACAAGACCAGCGAAGTGCTCTACACCGTGCGAACTCAAGGCGGTCGCTTCCAGCCGCGCGTGTATTCCCCCGGCAAGCACACGGTCAAGCTCGGACGGGACAAGCCGGGCGAGCAGACACTGGCCGGACTGGAGCCCAGTGCGAAGGCCGCCGCTGGACAGCGCAACGTCCGGCTCTGAGATGCGCCCGGCGGCGTCTCCGCTGAACTTTGTGCGGGAGAAGTCATTTGCCAACTTCGCGCTCGCGGGTGTCTAATCTGCCGACCCATGAGCCAGACTTCACCCACCGTCACCAACGCAGGCCGATACCTTGCCGTGACGGTGGCTTTCCTCGGCTGGCTGTGCGCGGGCGTGCAGCTCGGCACGCTGCCCATCGCGTCGCTCAGCATCTCGCAGGACTTGATGGGCGCGGCCTACGATGCGAAGGCGGCGGGCAGGTGGTTCAGCTTTTACACGGCGGCGCTGAGTCTGGGCGCGGCCATCGGGGGCATCGGGCTGGGCTGGCTGGGGGATCGCTGCGGTCGCACGAAGGCCATGGCGGCAAGCATCTTTTGCTATTCGATTTTCGCGGGCGCGGGCGGCTTCGCGCAGACGCAGGAGCAACTCGCGGTGCTGCGGTTCCTCACCGGGTTGGGCATCGGCGGGATGTGGCCCAACGGCGTCGCGCTCGTCTCCGAGGTCTGCCCGGATGTGTCGCGCCCGTTTCTCGCAGGCGTGATGGGAGCGGCGTTCAACCTTGGGATGTTTCTCGTCTCGCAAGTCAGCCTCGTCTGGCAAATCACACCCGAGTCCTGGCGCTGGCTGCTGTTCCTCAGCGCAGCACCAGCAGTCGTGGGCATGGCCGCGCTTTGGGTCGTGCCCGAGTCGCCCAAGTGGCTCGCCCTGCGCGGCGAGGAGCAGGCCCGGCCGAGCGCGCCGATGCGGGAGCTCTTCAGTCCGCCACTGCTGCGCGTGACCATCGCGGGCATTTTGCTCGCGTCCATCCCGCTCATCGCCGCGTGGAGTGCCGGGCGCTGGCTGACGCCGTGGGCGGACTCGGTCGCGGGCAAGACCGACCCCGGCTACAAGGCCAGCACGCAAGCCTACTGGGCGTTCGGCGCAACGGTGGGCAGCTTTCTCGGCGGGCAGATCGCAAACTGGCTCGGGCGGCGGCTCACTTATTTTCTCATCAGCCTCGGCTCAGTCGTGCTGACGTGCGGCATCTTCCTGTTTCTCAAGCCGCTCGAGCCGCTCTTCCTCCCGATGGTTCTTGTGCAGGGTTTTGTGGCGACGCTGTTCTTTGGCTGGCTGCCGCTGTGTTTGCCGGAGCTGTTCCCAACGCGCGTGCGGGCGTCCGGCGCGGGGATGAGCTACAACTCCGGACGTTTCCTCGTGGCGGGAGGAGTGCTGCTCGCCGGTGCGCTGACGGAATTCTTCGGTGGGGATTTCGCGAAGGCCGGAGCCATCATGGGCACGATCTACGGGCTTGGCATGGTGGTCATCTGGTTCGCGCCAGACACAACGGGGAAAAAGCTGGAGGACTGAAAAGCAAAAGCCGCGCGGCGAACCGCGCGGCTTTCGGGAGAACCGTTTCGGGGAGCTCAGCTCACCAGTTCCTTCAGCGGCGTGCCGTTGCGGACGATCATCACGGGGCGACCGGTGGGCGTGTTGTATTCCTTGCGCGAGTCAATGCCCAGCGCGCGGTAGAACGTGGCCGCCACGTCGTCGGGCGTGATGGCCTTGTCCTTCGGGCCTTCGCCCTTCGCGTCGGACTCACCGACAACCTGCCCGCCCTGCATGCCTCCGCCAGCGAGGATGCAGAACATCGCACGCGGATAGTGGTCACGACCGCCACGAGCGTTGACCTTGGGCGTGCGACCGAACTCACCGGTCACAAAGACGGCGGTGGATTCGAGCAGGCCCTTCGCAGCGAGGGCGTTGAACAGGCCGCTGAGGCCGGAGTCGAGCGTCGGGAGGTTGCGGTTCTTGAGCGCGCTGAAGTTGTCGCTGTGCGTGTCCCAGCCGCCGAGGCTGACGCTGGTGAAACGCACGCCGCTCTCAACGAGGCGCAGGGCGAGCAGGCAGCTCTGCGAGAAGGCGTCCTTGCCGAAAAGGTTGGCGATGGTCTCGGACTCCTTGCTGGTGTCGAAGGCGTCGCGGGCCTTGCTGGAGCGCATCATCGCGTAAGCCTTCTGGCCGAACTGGTCCATGCCGGCGAGGAGCTTGTCTTCCTTGCCGAACTCACCGAACGCGGTGTCGTAGCGCTTCACGAGGTCCTGACGGCGGTCCACGTCTTCCAGCGTGACGCCGTTCTTGAGGGCGAGGCCGCGGACTTCAAGAGCCTTGCCGGGCGTGGGTGAACTGCCGGTCTCGAAGGGGCCGTATTCCACACCGAGGTAGCCAGTGGCGGTGTCGCCGAGGTTCGGCACTGCGACGAAGCTGGGCAGGTATTCGGTGCCACGAATTTCCTTCGACACCACCGCGCCGTAGTGCGGGTAATTGAGCGAGGGCAGCGGGCGGTTGCCGGTGTTCATGTAGCGCGTCCCGAGCTCGTGCGCTGCCAGCGTGTGGCTGACGCCACGCAGGATGGCGAACTTGTCGGCGCACTTCGCCAGCTTGGGCAGGTGCTCGGAGATGCGCATGCCGGGGACGTTTGTGGCGATTTCCTTAAACTCGCCGCGATGCGTGTCGGGCGCGTCGGGCTTGAGGTCGAAGGTGTCCATGTGGCTGGGCCCGCCGCCGAGGCGGACGAAGATGGCTGCTTTTCCCTTGGCGTCGGCGACTGCGCCCTGGCTGCTCAGCGCAAAGTAATCGCTGAGGCTCAGGCCGACGCCAGCGAGGGCCCCGACACGCAGGAAGTCACGACGAGCAACTCCGTCACAGGTGATGTGGGTGGACATATTTAGTTCTGAGTTTTGGGTTCTGAGTTAAAGCGCAGTTCAATGGTTCACCATGAACTCCCGGGTGTTGAGCATGGCCCAGAGGAGTTCGCGGACGCCCTCGGCCGTGGAGTTCGCGGCGGCGACGTCAACCCGGGCCTTCTCAATTTCTGACGCGGTAGGCGGCCGGCTGACGGTGCGAAGGAAGACCTGCGTGATGTAGGCATCGGCATTGACGGGAGGGCGCGTCTCGGCGGGAGCCGGACTTGGCTGGAGCTTCGCAAGTTTTTCTCTTGCCTGCTTCAGCTCGGCTACCAGTTCCTTGCTGCCGGGGTTTGCCTTTAGCTTTGCCTCCAGCTTGCGAATGAGTGGCTCCAACTGCGCGTCGTCGCCCTTGCGCTTAACCGGCGAAGTGCTGACGGTGGTCGCCTTGCGAATCTCCTCCACCCACGCGGTGCCCTTGGACTGGTCCAGCGCGCCCAGCAACTCGGGGTCGTTGCGGGTGAAGAGCGTCTGGAGCAGCGTCGGATCCGTCGTGCGTTCGCAGTCGCAGTTCGTCTCGCGCACGGGCTTGCCGAAGATGTTGAGCGAGTAGTTCGACACGCCCTTGCCGCCACCGCCACCGCCGCGACCGGCATTGGCGTTAGGACCGATGGCGCGCGTCTCGAT
>CAMBZO010000097.1 GCA_945872195.1 Akkermansia muciniphila
GGCTTGAAGATGCCGAGCAAGCCCGCCTCGCCGAGCACGAAGAGTTTTCCGTCCGCGAGAATCGCCGAGCCACGGCCATAGACCGGGAACTGCGAGCCGTGCGGCGGGTTCTTCTTCCAACGTTCGTCGCGGCTCCACGTCACCTTGCCAGTCTTGAACTCCACGCAGCGGAACGTCGCGTCCGGCTCGTCGCGCCCGCTGAACGCGTAGAGATGGCCGTCGAGCAGGAGGGGCGTGTTCCAGTGCAACTCCAGCGCGGGCACCTTCCACCGGCCCGTGGCGGGGTCGCGGTCGGCGGGGTCGAAGGGATGCCCCGCCGGGTCGCGCCAGACTTCGGCGAAGGATTTGCCGTCCGGCTTCACGCGCAACAGCACCGCGCCGCTGCGATAGTAAGCGGCGGAGATGAGCACCGTGTCGTCCTGCACCACGGGGTTCATCGCGTTCACGGAGTCGTTGGCCGGCGACTGGAACCAGCGGCTGAAGTTCACTTGGCCGTTGGTCGGGTTTACGGAGCAGAGGCCCTGGCGCATCAGGCAGAAGACGTGGCGCTGCCCGTGAATCGTCGCGGCCACCGGCGACGCGTAACTCGCGAGCTTCTCAAACCCGGTCCACTCGTAAGGCACTTCCGCGCGTCCGCCCAGCGTGGTGACGCCGGTCCAATTCGTCTTGCCCACACTTTGCCAGAGCGTCTGCCCGGTCTTCGCGTCGAAGGCGACCATGCCCGCGTTCGGCTGGCCGCCGACCATGACGATGAGTTTGTCGCCTTCCAGAATCGGCGTGGAGCCGACGCCGAAGAAGGCATCCGGCACGTTGAAATCCTTCGCCGTGTCGCGCTGCCAGACGAGCTTGCCGGTGGCGAGTTCGAGGCAAAGCAACTTGCCCTCCGCGCCGAAGGTGTAGCAGCGGTCCACCGTGAGCAGCGGCGAGCAACGCGGCCCGTTGTTGTAGCCGAAGGGGTCCTGATAACGGCTCGGGTAGGCGTAGCGCCAGGCGGGCTTGCCCGTCCCCGGGTGCAACGCCTCGATGACCTCCTCGTCCTTCACGCGATGGTGCAGCACGAGCAGTTCCCCGCGCACCGACGGCGCGCTGTAGCCGGTGCCGATGTCGCGCTGCCAGACGACCGGCGGGCCCACTTTTGGAAACGTGTCGAGCAGGCCAATTTCTCGTGACGTGTTGTTCCCGCGCGGGCCGAGGAACTGCGGCCAGTCTTCGAGAACCTCAGCGGCGTGGAGTGATCCGGCGGTCAGCAATACGGCGAGCAACAGGGAACGGGCATTCATGCGGATGCCGTGCAGGTTCCAATCGCGAAGCGGGTGGTGCAAGCGAAAGATTGTTCGTTGAGCAGGGCTGCTGCTCGACCCCGGCGGCTCAACTTTTGTGCTGCCCCTTCGGGCTGCCGAGCCCGCCGAATGGGCTGCTGGGCGAGCCGAGACCGAGCGCACCTCCGCTGGCGGCGAGTTTCACAAGCTGGCGGCGGACGAGCTCGGTGATTTCCAGCGAGTCAATCCACACGCGGCGCACTTCGTTCATCGTGACGACTTTCTCGAGCGCCTCGGCTTGCTTGCGCGTCCAGGTTGGGGACGGCGCGTGTCCAGACCGCGCGCGAGGTGGTGCGAAGGTGTCGGCAGTGGGCAGGTTCGGGTGGCCTTGCTCGCGCAATTGCGCCAGCGCTTCCATCAGCGGCACATGCTGGCCGATGACGGACTTGACCATCTCGACGAGCTGGTCGAAGGGCACTTCCATCGGCAGCGTGGCGAACTCCGCACTGGTGTCGTCGGACAAGCTGTCGGGCGGCGTGATGGTCGCGGCGGAGATGGCGATGGTCTGCCAGCGTTCCTTGCGGTTGAAGTAGCCGAGCTGCGCAACGAATTTAGTCCCGCCACGCCCGACGTGGATGAACCAGTTCCGCGATTCGGGGTGAACATGCTGCGTGACGAGCGGCTCGCCGAGCGCTTCGCGTTCGAAGACGCGGACGATCAAGTGACCTTCATCGGACTGGGCGTTGTAATCGCGGAGCTGCGCAGAGGACAAATCCCAATGGGCGTAAAGCCACTGTGGGTCGCGCGCCGTGAGCCAGAGCTTCGTGGTGCCGTAGGCTTCGGGCAGCTCGCCGCTCTCGGCCACACGGCCGGCGTGCGCGGGCGGCGTGGTGGGACCGAGCGCGTAACGCTGGCCGGGGCCGCTCACGCCTGCCGGTGCGGAAGTGTCACCGGCCAGCAGGATGGCTGGGATTTCAAGCTTGGGCTGCCGGGCCTTTCGTGGTGCGGCGGGGCGCTTGGGCTTCATCGCGGTGGCAGCGCTGCGTGAGGGGCGCTTGACCTTGGTGGCCAGTTCCGGTTTTGGTGCGGCCTTGGCCATGCGTCGGGACTTGGTGGCGGGCTTGGCGGCGGCACTGGGGGCGCGCACAATCGTCGGTGTCTTGAGGGCTCGACGGGTTGGTTTCTTTTCGAGCTTCATAAGGATTCTCGGTGGCGAGCGGGTCGGAAGAATAACGCCTTTTTCTTAATTTCCGCAGCTTGTCCCCAAGCCTTTGGCCCGCGCAACGGAAATTTCCCTAGGACCCTGAATGAAGCGGTAGATCGTGTGTTGAACGAAACCGGACGGAGAACCCGTCCAACCAAGCAGTCAAAAATCATGTCCACACGCATTCTCTTTCTGGCCCTCGTCTCCGGGGCTTCACTCTCTCTTCAAGCGGCGGAAAGCAAGTCGGTCAAGCTGGACTTGTCCAAGCTCCCGCCCGCAGCCAGCGGCCCGGTGGACTTTTCGCGGGACATCCAGCCTCTCTTTGCCTTGAAGTGTTTTTCCTGCCACGGCGCGGAGAAACAGAAGGGGGGTCTGCGACTCGACCTCAAGGTCGCCGCGCTCGAAGGCGGCGACAACGGCAAGGTCTTCGTCCCCGGCAAGAGCGCCGAGAGCAAGCTGGTCCACGCGCTCGCGGGCCTCGGCGAGGCGGGCATCATGCCGCCGAAGGAGAAGCCGCTCACGTCCGCCGAGATTGGGAAAGTCCGCGCGTGGATTGATGCCGGCGCAAATTGGCCGGACGACGGGAAGGTGGCGGTGAAGAAGTCGGACCACTGGGCTTACCAGCCGGTGCAGCGGCCGACACTTCCCCCAATCGGCAATCCCATCGATTCCTTCATCCGCACCCGCCTTGCCCGCGAGCAGTTCCCGCCCTCCCCCGAGGCCGACCGGTCCACGCTCATTCGGCGCCTGTCGCTCGATTTGATCGGCTTGCCGCCGCTGCCAGAGGAAGTCCACGCGTTCGCAAATGACAAGTCGCCCGACGCCTACGCGAAGCTCGTGGACCGGTTGCTCGCGTCGCCGCACTTCGGCGAGCGCTGGGGTCGGCACTGGCTGGACCTCGCGCGGTATGCGGACAGCGACGGCTACGAGAAGGATCGCCCGCGCCCCTTTGCCTACACCTATCGCGACTGGGTCATCGCGGCTATCAACAGCGACCTGTCGTTTGACCAGTTCAGCATCCAGCAACTCGCCGGCGACCTGCTCCCGAACGCCACGCACTCGCAGAAGGTCGCGACCGGCTTCCACCGCCAGACGCTCACGAACACCGAGGGCGGCACCGATCAGGAGGAGTTCCGCTGCAAGGCCGTCGTGGACCGCGTGAGCACGACTGCGTCCGTTTGGCTGGGCGTGACGATGGGCTGCGCCGAGTGCCACACGCACAAATACGACCCCTTCACGCAGCGCGAGTTTTATTCCCTCTTCGCCTTCTTCAACAACGCGAATGAGAAGGCCATCCCTGCGCCCAGCGCCGCCGATCAAGCTGCTTTCGACGTGGCGAAGAAATCCCATGACGGCGCGGCTGCCAAACTCAAGGGCGCTCGCGACACCTACATGAAGAACGAGCTGCCCGCCAAGCTCGGCGCGTGGCTCACGACAGCCTCGCTCGACGCCGTCCCGTGGCGCCCGCTCACGGCGGAGAAGCTCACCGCGAAGAGCGGCACCAAGCTCAAGGCCGATGCCGAAGGCGTCATCACCGCAAGCGGTGCGGCCCCGGACAAGGAAACTTACACCGTCGAAGCCAAGCTCGCGCTCAAGCGGCTCACCGGCTTCCGCCTCGAAGCCATTGATGATCCGGGCCCGAAGAAAGGCCCGGGCCGTGCGAAGGACGGCAACTTCGTGCTGACCAAGTTCGCGGTGAAACTGTTTGCTCCCGGCCAGTTTGATGGGAAGGAAATCGAGCTGCACAGCGCGAAGGCGGATTTCGCGCAGGTGAAGTTCCCCGTCGAGAACGCGCTGAAGGGTGACGAGACGACGGGTTGGGCGGTTTCGCCGCAACAACTGAAGTCGCACGTCGCTGTGTTTGAGACTCGGCAGCCGCTGGAGTTGGCGGAGGGCGCGCGCCTCGTCGTCACGCTGGATCACCAATACAAGGAAGGCTACACGCTCGGCCAGTTCCGCCTGTCCGTGACGGATGCGAGCGGGCCGCTGAAGCCGGACTTCACGCCCGGCGCAGTCGCCACGGCCCTCACAGCTGTGCCGGAGCTGCGCACGCCCGCGCAACTCGCGGCGCTCACCAAGTTCTTCAGCGAGCAGGTGGACGAGCAGGCCAGAAAGCTCCGAGTCGCCGTGGACGATCACGAGCAGAAGACTCCCGTCGTGCCCGGCACCACCGCCGCCGTGCTCGCTGAGGAGCCGGGCGTGCGCAAGACCTTCGTCCATGTGCGCGGCAACTTCCTCGACAAGGGCGCGGAGGTCCGCGCCGCCACGCCCGCCGTGTTGCACGCGCTCAAGCCACGCGCTACGCAACCCGACCGGCTCGATCTTGCGCAGTGGCTCTTCGCGCCGGAGAACCCGCTCACGGCTCGCGTCTCCGTGAATCACGTTTGGAAAAATCTCTTCGGTCGCGGCCTCGTCGCGACGGTCGAAGACTTCGGCAAGCAAGGCGAGAAACCCACGCATCCTGAACTCCTCGACTGGCTCGCCGCCACCTTCGCCGCCCCATCCACTATCAACTCTCCCAACTCTCAACTCGGTTTGGGCTGGAGCCGCAAGTCGCTCATCAAACTCATCGTCACCAGCGCCACTTACAAACAGTCCTCCCTGAGCCGCCCGGACCTGCAAGAGCGCGACCCGAACAACCTGCTTCTCGCACGCCAAAACCGACTGCGCCTCGAAGCCGAGACTGTTCGCGACGCATATCTCACGGCCAGCGGCCTTTTGAATCCGAAGATCGGCGGTCCGAGCATCCGCCCGTCCTTGCCCGCTGACATCGCCGCGCTCGGCTACGCGAACTCCGTGAAGTGGACCGAGAGCACCGGCACCGAGAAGAACCGGCGTGGCCTCTACATCTTCTTCCAGCGCACTGTTCCGTATCCGATGCTGATGACCTTCGACGCGCCCGACTCGAACACCTCCTGCGCGCGCCGCGAGCGCAGCAACACGCCGCTGCAAGCGCTCACGCTCTTGAACGACCCGGTGTTCTTCGAGTGCGCCCAGCAGCTCGGCGCTCGCATGGCCGAGGTGCCCACGGCGGATGCCGCCGAGCGCATCCGCCTCGGTTTCACGCGCTGCCTTTCACGTCCCCCGAGCGCCGAGGAGTTGAGCCGGTTGCTGAAACTCTACGAAGCCCAGCTCAAGCTCGCGCGGGCCGACGCGGACGGCGCGGCGAAAATTACCGGCGCGAAGAAGGCCGCACCCGAGGCCGCCGAGAAAGCCACGCTCGTGGCGCTGGGCCGGGTGATGCTGAACCTCGACGAGTTTTTCACGCGGGATTAGCCCGAATCCCGAAATGGGATGGCCACGAAAGGGCGCAAAGAGCGCAAAGCAAAGCCACTGGTAGGAAAGGGGGTCGGGTGGAAATTTTCCCGACCCCATCCATCCCCGGCTCAACTTCGGAATTCGGGATTAGTCCAAAGTTGGAACCTCGCGCTCTCTGGGTTACAATCCGCCCGTGTTAAACTTGCCACCGGCCCGCCGCCTCGACCAATTGCTTTCCTCCTGCGGCTATTGCAGCCGGAGCGAGGCGCGGCTTTGGGTGCGCGGAGGGCGTGTGCTGGTGAGCGGACAACGCGCGAGCGCGGTGGACCAGAAGGCGCGAGCGTCCGAGGTGTGGGTGGACGGCGAACCGATTGATTCGCCGGAAGGCATTCTCGTTTTGCTGCACAAGCCCGCCGGCCATGTCTGCTCGCACGACGCGAAGGAAGGCCCGCGCGTCTTCGACCTCGTGCCGAAGCGCTGGCTGGAGCGGAACCCGCCCGTCACGACTGTGGGCCGACTGGACAAGGACGCCACCGGGGCGCTGGTCATCACGGACCAAGGCGAACTGGTGCATCAGTGGACTTCACCCAAGCGGCATGTGACGAAGCTCTACGAAGTCACCGTGGACCGCGACCTCGACGCGTCGCTCATCAGCGTCTTCGCAGCGGGCGAGTTGGTGTTGGAGGACGAACGCAAGCCGTGTCTCCCGGCGCGGCTGGAAATTGTGAGCGCTCGCGAGGCGCGACTGGAGTTGACCGAGGGAAAATATCATCAGGTGAAGCGGATGTTCGCCAGCCAGGGCTGGACGGTCACGCGCCTGCACCGGAGCCGCTTTGGTGATTTCGAGCTGGGCGATTTGCCCGTGGGCCAGTGGCGGCGGATTTTTTAGCCACGGATTGAACACGGGATAAACACGGATTCGGAATCAAGCCAGTCCGGCGAACTGCGGTGCCTTCATTCGGGTTCAATCCGGGTTCAATCCGGGGCTAAGATTTTTCTCGATCTGGGCGCGGAGGCAGGTGGGACAGAGACAATCGGCTGCCGCGTCGGTGGGCATGGGGAGGCGCGGGAGTTTCATGCACCAGCAGTCGTTTGCGCCGCTGCCGGCGAGGCACTCGAAGGCCGCGCCGCACTCGGGGCAGCGCTTGTTTTCTGCGTGTCGGCTCATGGGGCGATGACCGAAGCCTCACGCAAAGGACGCTGCGGACGCAAAGGAGAATGTTGGCGGCGCAGCCGGCTTCCCGTTGCGGCCTTCGCGGCCTTGGCGTGGGGTGGTCATCTGGCTCAGAACGTCAGCTTCACGCCGCCATAAACGCCGAGGCGCAGGGCGGGGAACTGGGCGGCTTCTTCGTAGGTCACGTCGGTCAGGTTCTCGCCGCGCAGCCAGAGCTGGGCTTTCGGGGTGAACTGCCAGCGGGCGGTGGCGCGGAGGAGGACGTAGTCCTGACCGTGGGCGCGGGTCGTGGTGAAGGCGGTGTCGGTGTAGTTGTCCACGCGACCGCTGACGAGTTGCGCGCCCGTGGTCAAAGTCAGTTGCTCGATGGGCCGCACGGCTAGGGCGAGGGAGCCGGTGTGGCGCGGGCGGCGGAGGAGCCGCTGGCCGGTGCTGGCATCGTGGGCCGTGAGGTAGGTGTAGCCGGCGCGGGCTTCCAGCCAATCGAGCGGCTTGTAGGTGGCGGTGGTTTCCACGCCTTCAGCGAGGGCGCTGGAGACATTGCGGGGTGCACCGAAGGGCGCGCCGGGCGCGGGGGTCGGGTCGAACGCGATGAGGTCGCTGATTTCATTGCGGAACCAGGTAGCTCCGAGGACGAGTCGGTTTTCCCAGAGGGGTTGCTCCACGCCGACTTCCCAACTGCGGCAGCTCTCGGGTTGGAGGGTGACGCTGTAGCCGAAGACGCCGGGGAAGAATAAGTCGCCCTGCGCGGGCGGACTGAACGAGCGGGCGACCGCCCCGAAGATACGGGTCTCCGTCACGGGGGTGCGGACGGAGAGCGCCTGCCGCCAGGTCGTCGCGCCCCGGTAATCGGAGTAGTGGTCGTGGCGCACGGAATTGACGAGGGTGACGCGGGGGATGGGACTCCACTGGCTTTGGGCGTAAGTGCCGAAGCTGGTGTTGTTCAGGTGGATCTCCTCGACGCCGGCGGCGTTGACTTGGGAGAAGGTCAGGTCTTGCAGGGCGGCACCGGCGGTGAGTTTCCATGAGTCGGTGACGGCCCAGTTCACCTGGCCGTCCACGAGCTGGGAGACATTGCGCTGGTGGTCGTCCGCGCCGCCGAACAGGGTGAAAAATGAACGGTTATACTGATGCTCAAAGCCGTAGTAGAGCCGCGCTTCGACGCCGTTCTCCGACTGCCAAGCCACACCCGGCGAGAGGTTCACCACCTCGCTCTGGAAGAAGGCTCCGGGGTCGGGGAAGGGCGTGGAGCCGGGGCTGCCGGCGTGGCTGGCGGAGAAGGAACCCTTGAGGTCGAGATAGGTCTGGGCGTTCGCTTCCCAGCCGGTGGAGCCGCGCACGGTGGTGAGCCGGTAGTCATCGTTGGCCCGGGGGAAGTCCGCGTCCTGCCGCGACGCGCTGAGGGAGTAGTCCATCGCGCCTT
>CAMBZO010000098.1 GCA_945872195.1 Akkermansia muciniphila
GGCGCGTCGTCGCCGCCAGAGTTGTTCGTGCCGATCATCAACACGACCACCTTGGGCTTGATGCCGTCGAGTTCGCCGTTGGTGATGCGCCAGAGGACGTGCTGCGTGCGGTCGCCGCCGATGCCGAAGTTCGCGGTCTTGTAGCCACCGAAGCTCTTGTCCCAAATCTCCTTCGAGCCGCGCCAGCCGGCGGTGATCGAGTCACCGAGGAAGAGCACGTCCACGCCGCCGGCCTTGGCGATGGCGACGAAGCCTTCGTGGGTCTTGAGGAAGTTCGCATCGGGCTGGCCGTTGCTGAACTTCGGCGCAGCAACATCGGGCGGCTGGACGGGGTTTGGAATCGCGGGCTTGGCGTCTTTCTTAGCGTCAGTTTTGGCGTCCTTCTTCGCGTCGGTCTTCGCCTGCGCGAAGAGCGGCAGAGGAGAGGCGAGCAGGGTGGCAAGGGCGAGCGTGTGAAGGAATGTGATGCGTTTCATTGGTTGGTTCAGTGTTTTGGACAACGAGGCGTTTCGACGGCAGACGAGCAAGGATGTTCAAACACCGAGTGAAGGAGACACTCTTGTCCCCGACCCAGTGCGGCTCACGCTGGCTCCTCCGGCAGCACGATCCGCAGCTCGCCTTTCACTTCCACGACGCGAAGGGGCTTCAGGCTGAGTCCGCCGCAGGGGCCGTGAATGCACCGTCCGTTGAGCGGTTCGTAAATCGCGCCGTGCGTCCGGCAGATGAAGAACTCGCCGTCGGTGGTGAAGAAGTCGTTGTCGTCGTCCAGCGGCATCGGGATGTGCCGGCACGCATTCTCGTAGGCGACGAGATGCCCGCGCACGTTCGCCGCGAAGCCCGCGCGCTGGATGCCTTCATGGGTATAAGCGAACTTGAGCGTGCGGCCAGGAGGCAGGTCAGCGGCGAGGCAGAGTGGCTGGGTGCGTGTCACGGGGCAGCCATCAGTATCCAGTGAGCGATGGTCCAATTAACAGCCTTTCATATAAGCCTGTGGCTGTTTTGTGGCTGTTAAAACTGACTTTTGGTGATCTCTGGCGGTCTGGGACAGTTTTGACCCCGCGGGGAGAGGAAGTGGGTTTTGCCCTTGTTTAACGGGCTTCCCCTGTCCGAACTGATGGTGGAGCCGAAGGGATTCGAACCCCTGACCCCCACAATGCCATTGTGGTGCTCTACCAACTGAGCTACGACCCCAACCAGTCAGTGCGGCGCGCACGGTATGGAATGGGTTACGGCTTTGTCAAAAGTTTTTCTGGGCAGATGCACTTGCACTGATGCCAAGCGAGTTTGGATTCAAAACACCGGCACCGGTGCGTCTGCCTTCACCGGCTCATCTTCCCACACGACAGCCTTGGTCTGCGGGTCGTAGGTGAGGATGCGGGACTTGCTGCCGGGCGCGGGCGGCACGTCTTTCTTCGGGAGCCACAGGGCGAGTTCGGCCTTCGTCCTCGCGTGCTGGGCCACGGCGGCGAGGTTCGTCCACTCATTCGGGTCGCGGACCATGTCGTAGAGTTCCTCGGAGCCGTCCGCGTAACGGATGTAACGCCACTGCTCGGTGCGGATGCCGTGGTTGCCTTGGTTGTGGGTTGTGATGGCGGGCCACGGACGCGGTGCGGCGGAGTCCTTGAGTTGAGGCACGAGGCTGTGGCCTTCGAGATCGGGGCGCGTGGGCAGACCGGCGAGTTCCAGCAAGGTGGGGAAAATATCCAACAGCTCGGCGGGGCGTCCGCACTTCGCAGCCTTGGCTATTCCTGGCCCGGTGAAGATGAGCGGGACACGCGTGCTGCGATCCCAAAGCGTGTTTTTACCTGTGATGCCCTTCTCGCCAAGGTGCCAGCCGTGATCGCTCCAAAGGACGATGACGGTGTCGTCGGCGCGGCCGGAAGCGTCGAGGGCGTCGAGCACGCGGCCCACTTGCGCGTCCATGTAGCTGATGCTCGCGAGGTAGGCGCGGACGAGGGGCCGCCACTCGTTCAATTTCTCCAGCGTGACGAGGCGCGGCTCGGGGAGCTTCCAGTGCAGATACCAGGAGAAGCGCGGCGTGTCGTCGCGGTCCCCGGGCCGCACGGGTGGCATCTGGAGCGTGGCGTCGGGGTAAAGCTCGAACCATTTCGGCGGCGCGAAACAGGGGACGTGTGGTAGCCGGAACCCGGCGCTGATGAAGAACGGCTTGTCCTTCGGCGCGCGTTGCAAGGTCTCGATGGCGGCGGTCGCGATCTTGTAATCGCCGCCGTCCTCGTCGCGCTCGGGGAACGGGCCCCAATCCATCGCGGGGTGCTGGGGCGGCGAAAGTTTGTTGATGCGTTGCGCGGGCTTGCCGATGCCGGGCGCGGGGCCCCATTCGTTGAACTCAGCAGCGCGATCCTTCGGCTTGATGGAGCCGTCGTGGTAAATCTTTCCACAGGTAGAGGTGAAGTAGCCGGCGCTCGTGAAAGTCTGCGGCAGCGTCACGTGGTTCCGCGTGGCGTCCACATCGCGGATGCCGGGCAAGAGGCCGTAAATGCCGGTGGAGGACGGGCGCAATCCGGTGAGCAGGCTGGAGCGCGAAGGGTTGCAGAGCGGGGCCTGGCAATGCGCGTTGGTGAAGAGCGTGCCGCGCTTGGCGAGCCGGTCAATGTGCGGCGTCTTCACCTGCGGATGCCCGCCGAGGCAGCCGATCCAGTCGTTCTGATCATCAATGGCGAGGAAGAGGACATTGGGCTTCGGCGCGGCGTGGACTTGGCCGCAAAGCAGGCAAAGGAAAACAAAGAGGGCAGCGATGATTCGGTGGCGCATAGGTGCAGGTTCAGACGGAGTGTCGCGGGAACGGAGTTACGGGAAAGACAAAACATCGATGGCCGCGCCCTTGACGGCTTTTCGCGCCCCCCTAGACTGCCGCCTCTTTCTGGGCAACCGGAAAGCCCGTTCCTAACTGACATCGAACAACGCATCACTGATACACACCATGACTCAAATCGCTGACATCCAAGCCCGCGAAATCCTCGACTCCCGCGGCAACCCCACCGTCGAGGTGGACATCATCCTCACCTCCGGCGTCGTGGGTCGCGCCGCCGTCCCTTCCGGTGCCTCCACCGGCGAGCATGAGGCACTCGAGTTGCGCGATGGCGACAAAAAGCGTTACTGCGGCAAGGGCGTCAGCAAGGCCGTGCGCAACGTCACCGAGACAATCGCCCCCGTTCTCCTCGGCCTCGACTCCGTGGACCAACTTTCCGTGGACAGCGCCATGCTCGAACTTGACGGCACCGGCTTCAAGAAGTCCAAGCTCGGCGCCAACGCCATCCTCGCCGTCTCGCTCGCCAACGCCAAGGCCGCCGCCGCCACACTCGGCCAGCCGCTCTTCAAATACATCGGCGGCCCCAACGCCAAGGTGCTCCCCGTCCCCATGGCCAACGTCATCAACGGCGGCGCCCACTCGGACGCGCCCATTGACTTCCAAGAGTTCATGGTCATGCCCCACGGCTTCGCCACCTTCAGCGAAGGATTGCAGGCCATCACCGAAATTTTCCACGCGCTCAAAGGCGTGCTGAAGAAGAAGGGCCTCACGACCACCGTCGGCGACGAAGGTGGCTTCGCCCCGAAGTTGGACAGCGCCGACGCCGCGCTGGACGCCATCCTCGCCGCCGTGAAGGACGCCGGCTACAAGGCGGGCAAGAACATCTTCCTCGCCCTTGATGTCGCCGCCAGCGAGTTCTACACGGGCAACGAGACGTATGTGTTCAAGAAGAGCAGCGGCCAGAAGCTCACCGGCGACGAGATGGTCGAGTTCTACGCCCGCCTCTGCGCCAAATACCCCATCGTGAGCATCGAGGACGGCTGTGCGGAGAGCGACTGGGTGACGTGGAAGAAACTCACCGACAAGCTCGGCGACAAGGTGCAGCTCGTGGGCGACGATCTCTTCGTCACCAACGTCGAGTTCCTACGCAAGGGCATCGAGACCCAGACAGCGAACGCCATCCTCGTGAAGGTGAACCAAATCGGCTCCCTCACCGAGACGCTGGACACCGTGGAACTCGCCCACAAGAACGCCTACCGCTCCATCCTCTCGCACCGCTCCGGCGAGACCGAGGACGCGACCATCGCCGACCTCGCCGTGGCGACCAACTGCGGCCAGATCAAGACCGGCAGCCTCAGCCGCACCGACCGCACCGCGAAATACAACCAACTCCTGCGCATCGAGCAACTCCTCGGCAAGCACGCCGTGTATGCCGGCCGCAGCGTGCTGCCCAAGGGCCGTTAGTCTCCCCCAAAAGCACTGAACCACACGGGGCGGTCGCAAGACCGCCCCGTTGCCTTTTCCGACAGGCGCTGAACCGCGCCGGAAGATGGATCGGGTGAAAGGTTGATTCGCACGCTCTGTCACTGGAATCGCCCCCGGTGCCGGGGCGAAAAATGATGTTGCTGACTATGGCCAACCTTGCTAGAAGCCTACTGCACTCACATTCAACAACCAAAAACCTAGAAGAAATCCGTATGAAATCACTATTGAAGTCATTGCTTGTCGCTGCGGTAGCCGCCGCGTTCGTCATTACCGCTCCCACCACCGTTTCCGCTCAGGACAAGGAAAAGGAAAAGGGTAAAGATAAGGCCCCCGAGAAGGCGGGCGAGAAGGCCAAGGGCGGCGGCGGCTTCAACGGCAAGGCTGTTGCCGTGGACAAGGTGGCCAAGACCGTGAAGCTCTCTGGCCCAACGGCTCGAGTGGTCCAAATCACCGCGACCACCAAGATCTCCAAGGACGGCAAGCCCGCCACGCTGGATGACTTGAAGGAAGGTGACGATGTCTACGGCGGAATCAAGCCCGGCACTGATGGCAAGCTGGAGGCCACGTCCCTCACCATCGGCAAGCCCCCGGCGAAGAAGAAGGACGAGAAGAAAGAGGATAAGAAGTAACTCCTCTCCGTTCGCAGCATTCAGGGCAGGCTGGTGACAGCCTGCCCTTTTGGTTTTCTGGCCACAGGAGCAAGCACGCTCGTGCGGTTTTCCCGGGCGAAGGCTTGCTGTCGCCCCGAATTATGCCGCCGGCACGGCCGCCGCGCGCTTGGCGAGGATGGCGTCCACAATCTTCTTCGCGAGGTCGGGCTTCTCGGTGAGCGCCTTCTTGGCGGCTTCCTTGCCTTGGCCGATCAGGTCGCCAGCGAATTGCAGCCACGCGCCTTTTTTCTCCACCACGCCGTGTGCGATGCCCACGTCGATGATGCTGCCTTCCTTGTCGATGCCGTGGTTGTAGATGATATCGAACTCCGCCTCGGCGAAGGGCGGCGCGACCTTGTTCTTCACGATCTTCACGCGGACATGGTTGCCGGTGGCGGCCCCGGCGGCGTCCTTGAGCGTCTCCTTGCGGCGGATGTCCATGCGCACGCTGGCGTAGAATTTTAGCGCCTTGCCGCCGGGCGTGGTCTCCGGGCTACCGAACATGACGCCGACCTTCTCGCGGAGCTGGTTGGTGAAGATGCAGGTGGTCTTGGACTTGTTCAGAATGGCGGTGAGCTTGCGCAGCGCTTGGCTCATCAACCGCGCCTGCATGCCCATCGTCGCCATGCCCATCTCGCCCTCGAGTTCCGCCTTCGGCACCAGCGCGGCGACGGAGTCCACGACGATGACATCGAGCGCGTTCGAGCGGGCGAGCGTCTCGCAGATGGTGAGCGCCTCTTCGCCGGAATCGGGCTGTGACACGAGCAGGTCGTCGAGGTTCACGCCGAGCTTCTTGGCGTAGCCGGGGTCGAACGCGTGCTCGGCGTCAATGAACGCGGCGAGGCCGCCGGCCTTCTGCGCGTTGGCGATCACGTGAAGCATCAGCGTGGTCTTGCCGGAGGACTCCGGGCCAAAAATCTCGATGACCCGCCCGCGCGGCACGCCGCCCACGCCGAGCGCGAGGTCAATCGCCAGCGCGCCGGTAGGAATCACCTCGATCGAGCGCAGCGCCGTGGCCACGCCGAGGCGCATGATGGCTCCCTCGCCGTAGCTCTTAGTGATGGAGGAGATGGCGTCGTCGAGGTCGCGCTGTTTGGCGGCGGCGGCGGCAACTTTCGGGTCGGACTTTGCTTCGGTGGATTTTGTTTCGGGCTTGGGAGGCATAGGAAGATTCGGGCTGTGAGTTGAAAGGGCGGTCCAGTGGCGGGGATTTTAGGCAAGGGTCGGGGTTCGTCAATGGCGGCGTTGGACAGCTCCTCCTGGTCATAATCCTAATCGTAATCCTTCCCCTCCGGATTTGGGGACTTCAGCAGGAGCAGGATTGCGCGCAGGGGCAAAAGCCAGCGGGTTCATAAACATTATTGCGCCCGCATCGCCGGGAACACTGCCCGCTCGCTTGCGGCGCGCGAATGCCTCCGATATGCTCCGAGCATGAAGACGTGGTTGATTCTCTTTACGGTCTTGTTCACCGGGTTGGCCCTGCCGGACAATGCGTGCGGTGCCGGTCCCGCGCCGGAGGCAAAGAAGGTTTACGTCCTCCCCATCCGCGACGACATCATGCCGCCGCTCGTCTACGTCGTGCGACGCGGCGTGAAGGAGGCGATGGAGGCCAAGGCCGACGTGCTCGTCCTCGACATGGAAACCAATGGCGGGCGCGTGGACGTGACCGAGGAAATCATCGGCATCATCGCCAAGTTCCCCGGCCAGACTGTGACCTTCGTGAACAAGAAGGCGTTCAGCGCCGGTGCGTTCATCTCCTTCGCCACGCAGAAGATTTACATGGCCCCGCAGAGCGTCATCGGCGCGGCGGCACCCATCATGGCTTCGCCCACGGGCGGCGCGCAGGAGATTGGCGGCACGATGGAGGCCAAGGCGTCCTCCGCCATCAGCGCGCTGGTGCGGGCCAACGCGGAGAAGAACGGCCACAACCCCGCCGTCGCCGACGCGATGGTGAAGAAGACCACGGAACTCAAACTCGACGACAAGGTCATCAACGAGAAGGGCCAAATCCTGACGCTTACCGACCAAGAGGCTGCCCGCACCTACGGCAAGCCCGCCAAGCCGCTCCTCTCCGCCGGCACGGTGGAGAACATCGAGGCGCTCCTCAAGCAACTCGGCTTGGAGGCCGTGCAGGTGAAACGCATCGAGCCGAGCGGCATGGAGAAGCTCGCCTCGTGGGTCAACACCATCGCGCCGGTATTACTCATCATCGGCATTGCGGGAATCTACATCGAGTTCAAGACGCCGGGCTTCGGCCTGCCGGGCATCATCGGCATCTGCGCCTTCGCGATCTACTTCTTCGGCGGCTACGTCGCGGGCCTGACCGGGCTGGAGTGGGTGGCGGTGTTCATTGTGGGCATCGCGCTCGTGGTGCTGGAGCTGTTTTTCTTTCCGGGAACGCTCGTGCTGGGCCTGTCCGGCTTCGGCCTCATCGTCGTGTCGCTGGTCATGGCGATGGTGGACATCTACCCGGGCGCGCCCAGCCTGCCGACCTTCCCGCAGTTGCAGTTGCCGCTGAACGACCTCGTGCTGGCTGCGGTCGGCGCGGTCGTGGTCATCTTGATTCTCAGCCGCGTGCTGCCCAAGACCAGCATCTACCCCACGCTGGTCTCGCAAGGCGCGAGCGGCGTGTTGACCGAGGCGGCCTTGACCGCCGCGCATCAAAAGCATCTCGGCATGGTCGGCGTCGCTCTCTCCACGCTGCGCCCCGGCGGCAAGGCGCAGTTCGGCAACGAACTTCTGGACGTCGTCACCGAGGGCGACCTCATCGAGAAGGGCAGCCAAGTCCGCGTCATCGGCAGCAGCGGACACGAGGCCGTGGTCGAGGTGGTCTGACGGAGCGCGGCCTTCAGGCCGCTTCAACTCCCGAATCCCCAAGGCGGTTGGAATCTCGAGCGCTTCAGCCTCTCGCTGCGTGAAGCGGCCTGAAGGCCGCGCTCCTCTGCCCCGCCGCTTGCGCTCGCGCCGTCGCCTTCCTACGCTCCACCGCAATTCATCCACTCATGAAACTTCTACCCGCGCTCTTCTCCCTGCTCCTCGCCGTGTCTTCCGTCGCCCACGCCGCTGACGCCCAACCCGCCGTCCGCGCCCGCGTGGACGCCGAGCTCCCGCGCCTCCTCGCGCTCTATCAGCATCTCCACGCCAATCCGGAAATCTCCTTCCAAGAAGTGAAGACCGCCGCGCGCGTCGCCGACGAGTTGAAGCAAGCCGGCTTCGACGTGACCACGCAGGTCGGCGGCCACGGCGTCGTCGGCGTGCTCAAGAACGGCCCCGGCCCCACCGTGCTCGTCCGCACCGACCTCGACGGCCTGCCCGTGTTGGAGGAAACCGGCCTGCCCTACGCCAGCAAGGCGCGCACGAAAGACGACCAGGGCAACGACGTGCCCACCATGCACGCCTGCGCTCACGA
>CAMBZO010000099.1 GCA_945872195.1 Akkermansia muciniphila
CCGAGCGCGTCAATGATGCGGCCCCAGTTCGGGTCGCCGCCGTGCCAACTCGTCTTCACCAGCGCGCTGTTCGCCACCGCGCGCGCGGCGGCATCGGCCTCCTGAATCGTCTTCGCGCCCGCGACGCGCACGGTCACGACGCGATGCACGCCCTCGCCGTCACGCACGATCATCTTGGCAAGTTCGAGGCAGACGTGCTGAAGAGCCGCTTGGAAAATTCTGACTTCTGACTTCTGACTTCTGACTTCTTCGTTCCCCGCCAACCCGTTTGCCAGCACCAACACCGTGTCGTTCGTGCTCATGTCGCCGTCCACCGTGATGCGGTTGAAGCTGTTCGCCACCGCTTCCTGAAGGCACGCGTGGAGCGCCTTTGCTTCGATGGCTGCGTCGGTCGTGATGAAGCACAGCATGGTCGCGTGCAAGCCCTGCGGCAGCGCGGCGGGTCGTGCGCCGGTCGCGCTCATGCCGGGCTGAATCATCCCCGCACCCTTGCACATCCCGCCGATGCGCACGGTCTTGCCTCCCAGCTTGAACTCGATGGCAATCTGCTTGGGCCGCGTGTCGCTGGTCATGATGGCCTCGACCGCTTCGTCCGCGCACACCACCTCATTCCCCAGCAACTGAGCGGCGGCGAGGATTCCCTCGCGCACGTTCGCCATCGGCAGGGTCACGCCGATGCGCCCGGTGCTGCCGACGAGAATGTGTTCATCGGGAATGTGAAGCTGCTTCGCCACCAGCGCGGTCATCGCGCGCGCGTCCTTCATGCCCTGTTTGCCGGTGCAGGCGTTGGCGTTGCCAGAGTTCACCACGATCGCCTGTGCGGTGCCGGCCTGCACGCGTTCGGCGCAGACCTTCACCGGAGCGGCACAAATCTGATTCGTCGTAAACATCCCCGCCACGATCGCAGGCACTTCGGACACGATGAGCGCGAGATCGCGCTTCTGTCCTTTGTTCGAGCCTTTGCCGGTGCCGAGACGTTTGATGTCGCAGAAAACCCCGCTGGCGAGGAACCCCTGCGGCGCGATCACGGAACCCGGCACGACTTTGAATTTCAGTTTGCTCATGTTTTGGCGCGCGAACGGAAACAACTCGCCGCGCGGGTGTCAACAGCGGGTCTTGGTAGGGACGACCTGCTGGTCGTCCGCAGGTCGGCCCTACGAAGTCTCACGCCGCCACGCCCAACCGGTCGCCCATACGCGCGTAGAGTTCGCGGCGCTCCGCCGTGTGCACCAGGAGGTCGGCATCCAGCTTCACCCGGCCCGGCTCGAAGAGCGTGATGGTGGAGGAGCCGCCGAACTTGAAGTAACCCTTCTCCGCGCCCTTCGCCACGCGCGTGTTCGGAGTGAAAGTGTATTCGAAGCTGCCCACGTTCGTCGCCCCGACCTCCAGCATCAGCACCGTGCCAAACTCCGGCGACTCGATGCGCGTGATGGCCCGCTTGTTCTCCGTGAAGATGCGGATGTTCCGCCGCAGCGCGATCGGGCTGACGGAGTAGAGCCAGCCGTTGAGCAGGCGAGGCTCCGTCGCGAGGCCGCCGACGGGAAAGTGGTAGCGATGATAGTCCACCGGGCAAAGGCGCGAGAGCACCATCGAGCCGCGCTGGAAACGCTCGGCCAACTCGCGGTCGCGGAGCAACTCGCCAAGGCTGAAGACCGCGCCCTTCACGAAGATGCCTTCCATGCGCGACACGTCCGCGAAGCCAAGATGCCGCCCGTCCGCCGGGAACACCGCCGTCCGCGCGTCGCCTGCGATGAGGCGCGCGCCGGGCTTGAGCTTGCGATAAAAGAACTCGTTGAAGGTGCGAAACGACTCTGGCGCATCGGCGAACTCGCCCGGGTCCACGCGGAAGTTCTGGATGAACGGCGCGACCTTGGCACGGCTCGCGGCGCGGTCCATGCGCCAGCCATACCAGCGCGAGAAAAACCCGCGCTTTGCCACCGCATGCAGCGCGAGCCGACCTGACAGCGAGCCGTATATCCACCGCAGGAAACCCTCGCCATAAATCTGCTCCGCCTCCACGCGTTGCGTGTAGCGGTTGAAGTATTGGATGGCGTCGGGGTGCATGGACTTTGCAAGTGCGGCTCAGCTCGCCAGCGCTGCGTCCATGCGCGCGAGCACGCGGTCGCGACCGAGCACTTCGAGCAAGTGGTAGAGACTCGGGCCGCTGGGCTTGCCGGTGCAGGCGAAGCGCGCGGGATGCACCAGCACGCCGTTCTTCACGCCGAGGGATTTCGCAGTCTCCTTCAATGCGGCTTCCAGATTCACGGCGGTGAAGTCCGCCAGCGCACCGCAGGCGTCACGGAGCTTCTTCAGCCGCTCGCGGGCCTCGCTGGTCAGCGCGGCCTTCGCGTCCGCGTCGAGTTCCACCTTCTCCGTAAAGTAGAATCCGCCGTAGCCCAGCAGCTCGGTGAAGACGCGGAGCTTGCCCATGCACGTGTCCAACGCGGCCCGCACGTAGCTTGTGGAAAACTGGTTCGTGTCCACGCCGGCGCGGGCAAGGGTGTGGACGGCCAGTTCGTAAAAGCGGTCCGGCGACATCGCGCGGAGGTATTCGCCGTTCATCCACTTGAGCTTTTCGTGGTCGAAGCGCGCGTTGCTCCGGAGGATTTGCGGGAGGTCGAAGTTCGCGATGAGTTCCTGCACCGGGATGACTTCGCGCCCGTCCTTCGGCGACCAGCCTAGGAGGCAGAGGTAGTTCAGCACCGCCTCGGGCGCGTAGCCGTTCTCCATGTAGTAAGTCAGCGCAGCGCCGTCGTCGCGCTTGGACATCTTCGAGCCGTCGGCATTGAGGATCAGCGGGATGTGCGCATACTTCGGTGGTTCCACGCCGAAGGCTTGAAAGAGCGCGACGTGCTTTGCCGTGTTGCTCAAGTGGTCCTCGCCTCGAATGACGTGCGTGATGCCCATTTCCAAGTCATCCACGACGTTGACAAAGTGGAAAACCGGCGAGCCGTCCGAACGCATGATGACGAAGTCCGGCTCCTGCTCCTCGCGGTCGGTGAGCGCGCGTGTCACGTCGCCGACGACGAGGTCGCGGATGACCACCGGTTCGCGCGTCATCTTGAATCGCACCGCGCCCTCGCTCTCGTAGGCCAGCCCGCGCGAGAGCAAAGCCTCGACGCGACGCGTGTAGTTCTCCTTCCGCTGCGACTGAAAGTAAGGCCCACGGTCGCCCTTGCTCGGCCCGGTGGCGTCGGCGGTGAGCGGGCCTTCGTCCCAGTCCAACCCGAGCCAGCGCAGGCCGTCGAGGATGACGTTGACGGCCTCCTGCGAGTTGCGCGCGGCATCAGTGTCCTCGACACGCAGGAGGAACGTGCCGCCGGTGTGGCGGGCATAGAGCCAGTTGAACAGCGCCGTGCGCGCGCCGCCGATGTGCAGGTAGCCGGTGGGACTGGGGGCAAAGCGGACGCGGACGCTCATGGAATTGGGAGTGTGGGTTCGGTTGTCGTCGCTCAAATCGTGCGCGCAGCATAGGACCGCGCACGAGGAGAGCGCAAGCGGAGCGCGGCGTTCACGCCGCAGCGGCGACTTGCGCAACAGGCGGGTTTAACCCTTGAAGCTATCTTTTCTGTCCATCCTCCTGCGGCGCGAACGTCGCACTCCCGCCCAAATCGCGTCGCCAACCGAATTCGTTCTTGAATCACCCATCCCCTTGCGGCGAAATGGCGGGGCGGATTTTCTCGTATGACGCTCGCTGACATTCTTAGGAAAGAGCAAATCGTTGCCGACCTCCAGGCCAGCAACCGCTGGGAGGCCATTGACGAACTCCTCGACCTCCTCGTCCACTGCGGCAAGATCAAGCCCGAGAACCGCGAGGCCATCGCCGCCGTCGTGCGCAAGCGCGAGAACTCGATGAGCACCGGCATCGGCTTTGGCATCGGCATCCCGCACGCCAGCACCGACCTCATCCCGGAAGTCATCGGCGCGTTCGGACGCAGCCCCAAGGGCATCAACTTCGACGCGCTCGACAACCAACCCGTCAAGCTGGTCATGCTCTTCCTCGTGCCGCAGGGCCAGTTTCAGAAACACCTGCACACTCTCGCGAACATCGCCAAGATGCTTCACAGCAAAGATTTTCGCGCCGCCCTTGAGGCCGCTCCGGACGCCGACGCGATGTTCAAGACGATCACGGAGCAGGCACCGAAGAAGTAGCCCGTCCCGTAGGAGGCGACGCGAGCAGTGTCTGACTGAACACTGAGTGCTACGCAGTTCAGTTCAATCCAGTCCCGCCCGCACCGCCGCCACCAGCGCGGCCACCCGCATCTTCAGCGGAAAATCCGACGGTGCCTCCAGCGTGTAGCTCAATCGCGTGCTTTTTTGCAGCAGCCAGAAAGCCTCCGGCCACTGCGGGCGCGACGCTGGATCGTGGCTGGGATGAATGATGCCGCCACGCGCCGCACGGCCCTCGATCACGTCCGCCAAATCAATCGGACACTCTCGCGCCACGGCGTCCACCATGCACTGCGCCCGCGACGGTAGCGCGTCGGGGTTAAGCTCATAGAGGTAGAATCCATTCGCCTCCCAGTCCTCGTGCAGGCAGAACGCCAGGTCGAACTGAGGTAACCCCTTCAGCCACGCCACATGCGCCCGCACCTCCGCCGTTTCGAAATGCTTGTAGTCACGGTTCAAGTCCTTGCCGTCCGCGTTTTCGCGCCGGTTCAGCGGGAATCCCGTCGGGTTTAAGCACGCGCAGACGAAAAGATTCGCGTCCCTCGGCCACCGGTTCTCTTCCAGCAAGCGTCGTAGCGCGAGTGGCCCCGCCGGTTCGTCCCCGTGAATGCCCGCCGAGAGATACACGTTGCGACCGGCGCCCGGCGTGTGCCGCTGGAACGTGAGCAACTCCCCTCCCCCGCCGAACGGAAGCGCCACCACCTGCCAGCCATGCCGCCGCGCCGCGCGCACGGACGCTGCACAGACGCGGTGAATGTCAACCCGTTCGCCGTGATAGCCACCGTTATTTTTGCCGAGTCGTTCCATGTTTGCGCTGCGCCATCGTAGCGCGCGACCAAAGCCCGAAAAGACTTCTCGCAGCGGGAACGGACGGACCGCACATGGCCAAGCAGATGTTGCCGTAGCACGAGCAGCGGCAGCCCATCTCATTTCAGGAGTGTTTTCCGGGACGCGCCGTCTAACCTGCCGCCATGAAACCGTTGCTCGCCGCTGTCGCTTTCCTTTCCCTTGCCGCCTCGCTCTTCGCCGCGGAACCGCCCGCAACCTACGCCGCGCAGAAGGCCGAGGCGGAGAAGTTCTTCGCGGAGAAATCCTTCCTCAAGGCGAACGAGATTTATCGCGCGGTCAATGTCACCAACCTCCCGCCGGCTGAGCAGCGCTGGGTGCAGTTCCGGCGCGCGGACACGCTGTGGCGTTCGGAGGCCAGCACGCAGCGGGCGGACCAGACCAAGTTCAATCAGGCGCGGCAGGAGCTGAACGTCCTCGTGCGCGATGTGCAGCGCGAGGAGGAGAAGGACCGCGGGTGGGTCGAGGCCCAGGAGTCGCTCGGGGACTCGCACTGGACGCCGCGCAACCAGCGCAACTGGGGCGGCGCGTGGCAGCACTACTCGCAGGCGCTCGATTGGTGGGCCGGCCAGCGCGCGGGCGATGAGTCGCGGGACCGCTATCTCGGCATCGTGTGGCGTTCCGCCAAGCCGCCCGGAGCCGAGCCTTACTATCGCTACGGCAACTACGGGAACGCGCTTCCGCTGAACATCCTCGAGAACACCCTCAAGATTGCCGCGACCGACAACGACAAGGCCCACGCGCATTATCTCCTCGCCGTGTCGTTCCAATACCACGGCGGCGATTGGGACGCCCGCGCCCGCGTGCCGGAACATTTCGAGGCGGCGCTCAAGCCGGGCAAAGGGACGGACTGGTATGACGACGCGCTGTATCACTACGCCGAGTGGATGATGAACCAGGGCCGCGCCGTCCCGCTCAAGGACGGCAACTGGACGCAGGAGCAGGATTACGTGAAGGCGCTCGAACTCTTCCGTCGCTTCGTGAAGGAGTTCAACAAGGGCGAGTCGCGCTACTGGGAGCAGGCGCAAAGCCAAATTCGTAACATCACGCAGGTCAACCTCGGCGTCGGCGTCTCACACGTCTTCCTGCCGGACTCGGAGATTCAGTATCACCTCAACTGGCGGAACGTGAAGCGCATCGATCTGGCTCTCTATCCGGTGGACCTCACCAAGGACGTGAACCTCGCGACGCAGGACGGCAACAAGCGTCCCTCGTGGCTCCAGACCATCGAGCTAGCCGGTCGCGAGAAGGCGAAGGCGTGGGCGCACGACACTAAGGACAAGGGCGACTACCGCCCGGGCAACGCGGCGCTGCGCGTGGACGGCAAGCTGCGCCCCGGCGCTTACGTCCTCGAAGCGCAGGGCGGCGGGCAGTCCGCGCGCGACCTCGTGCTCGTGACCGATGCGGCGCTGGTGCTCAAGACCAGCGGCAAGACCGCCCTCGTCTTCGTCACCGACGCGCTCTCCGGCAAGCCGCTGGCGAACGCGAAGACTCGCCTCTGGGAACGGTGGCATGTGGGCAACAACAAGTGGGAGGCGCGCTCGCAGGACAAGGCGACGGACAAGGACGGCCTCGCGGTGTTTGAAGTCACCCGGGTGGTGAACAACAACGTGGAAATCTTCGCCGCCGCCGCGCTCGGGGACAAACAAGCCTTCAGCCCCGGCAACACTTACTCCTATCGCGACCCGCACGAGTCGTGGCGCATCTACGCCTTCACTGACCGCCCGGCGTATCGCCCGAAGGAGACGGTGCAGTGGAAGGCGATGGTTCGCCGCTACAACGGCTCGGTGTATGCCACGCCGGCGAACGAGACGATTGCCTTCACCATCACCGGCCCGGACGGCGCGAAGGTGAAGGAGGGCGACCTCAAGCTGAACGAGTTCGGCACCGGTTGGGCGTCGCTCGAACTCACCGAGCAGCAGCGTCTCGGCGAGTATCAGGTGCAGTTCCGCGACAAGGGCAACAACACGCACATCGGCAACGCGACGCTCTTTCGCTTGGAGGAATACAAGCTGCCGGAGTTCAAGGTCGCCGTGCAGACGCCCGAGGTGGACGGGCGCAAGAAAGCCTTCCGCACCGGTGACAAGGTCGAGGTCAACATCCAGGCCGACTACTATTTCGGCGGGCCGGTGGCGAACGCGACGGTCGAGGTCATCGTGCATCAAGACCCGTATCACTTCGCGTGGAAGGAGCCGCGCGAGTTCGGCTGGTTCTACGAGGAGAACGAAGGCTTCAACCGCTTCGGTCGCGGGCGCGGCTTTCGCGGCGGTGGCAGCGGGCAAATCCTGAAACGCGAGACGCTCAAGACCGACGCGACGGGCAAGGCGATGCTGGAGTTCGAGTCGCCGAAGGACTACGGGCAGGACTTCGAGTTCCGCATCGAGGCGCGCGTGGTGGACGCGAGCCGACGCGAAATCACCGGCAGCGGCACCGTGCGCGTCACGCGCCAGCGCTACTACGTCCACGCCAAGCCGGAGCACAACCTCCACCAGCCCGGCGACAAGGCGACCGTGAACTTCCGCGCGCAGGACGCGAACGAGCAACCCGCCGTCATCGAGGGCCTCGTCAAGGTCACGCGCGAGTATTGGGAAGAAATCTGGGTGAACCCCGCTGGCAAGGAAGTGAAGGGGCCGGAGCTGAAGGCGCTGCAAAGCGATGGGAAGTTCCCGCCCGCGCCGCAGTTGGGGCAGCGTCCGTGGCGGCTGAAGTTCCGTGGCTATCACAGCGACGAAATCCTCACGCGCACGCTCAAGACGGACGCCGAGGGCAAGGTGGACTTGGTCTTCACGCCGGAGCGCGAGGGCTATTACAAGGTGACGTGGCTGACGGAAGACGCGTTCCCGAATCGCCCGCCGCAGCCCATCCGCACGGAGACGACGCTGTGGGTCGCGAACAACGCGAGCACTGAACTCGGCTACCGCCACGGCGGCGTGGAAATCATTGTGGACCGCGACACGTTCCGCAGCGGACAGAAGGCTCCCGTCATGCTCGTGGCGAACAGCAACGACCGTTACGTGCTCTTCACCGTCGAGGCGGACGAACTCATCAGCCATCAGGTCGTGCATCTCACAGGCACGGTGAAGCTGGTCGAACTGCAACTCAGCGATGCCCATGTGCCCAACGTGTTCCTCAGCGCCGCGATGGTCGCGGACAAGCAGGTTCATATGGACACGAAGCAGGTCATCGTGCCGCCCACAAAGCATTTCCTCACGGTGGACGTGAAGCCCGACCGCGCCCAATACCAGCCGCGCGAGGAAGGCACGTTGC